>JALNVY010000310.1 GCA_023231165.1 Syntrophales bacterium
AATTCTTCGAGAAGATCGCCAAGGAAGAAAAATCGCACCTCGTCATGGTAAGCGGCCTGCGGGCCGACAATGATCCCATGTACGCCGCCCTGAGATTCGGACGGTTTTTCTAAACGAACACGATGGCAAGATCGGGAAATTCCTTCTCAAACTCCGCCGTCAGATCCCGGATGATCGTGGCTACGATCGTCCGGGCGATGGCGGTGCAGGTGACGCAATTGGGCAGGTGTTGATATACGTTCGTAAAGACGTATAGTCTCTTTTCCTTTTCGCTGTACCGGAGGCGCTTGACTAACCCCAATTGGGCGATGGGCAGGTTGCTCTCCGGGTCCTTCACCCGCTCCAGAACGGCGTCAATCTTTTCAATCATTTCCGGTGGCATAGCTTGTCCCTAAGATCAGACTACCCTCTAATGCATAATTTGGAGCAAAATATAGCATCATCTATCGTGACGGGCAAGGGGAGTTTATAGGGCTTTGACATCTCCCGGTTTTTGTGACATCTCTGTGTACCGATCAGAGAGGGAAACGAGCATGACCGACCGACACAATCGCTACATAACGCTTTTTTTATACGTTTGCGCCTTCGGGATTATCATGTCGCCCGGTGCGGTCATGGCCATGCAGGATGGGGCAGGCGGCGCAGTTCCCATCGGCAGGATCCTTCCCCTCTGGACAATTTTTCCTTTCGTCGGCATCCTGCTCTCCATTGCCCTCTGCCCGCTGTTGACGCCCCATTTCTGGCACCGGCATTTCGGAAAGGTGTCGGCGTTCTGGGCCTTGCTGTTCGCCCTGCCCTTTCTCGCCGTCTACCGGGGGGTGGCCTTCTACGAAATCCTCCACATCCTGCTCATCGACTATATCCCCTTCATCATCCTTCTTTGGGGGCTTTTCACGATTTCCGGCGGCATCGTCGTGAAAGGCGCCCTCCGGGGCACCCCCGCCGTCAACGCCGCCATGCTGCTCATCGGCACGATCCTGGCGTCCTGGGTCGGGACGACAGGCGCGGCCATGGTGATGATCCGGCCGGTCCTCCGGGCCAATAAAAACCGCGTCAAGAAAGCACACATCATCTGCTTTTTCATCTTCCTCGTGGCCAACATCGGCGGCTCCCTCACCCCCCTCGGCGACCCGCCCCTCTTTCTGGGCTTCCTGCACAACGTCCCCTTTTTCTGGGTTACCACCCACATCCTGCCCCATATGCTGGCGGCGACCCTGATCCTGCTGGGGATCTTCTATGCCGTGGACCTGCATTTCTACCGAAAGGAGGAGCCCCCGGCGACGGCGACGGGAGAGGACGAGGGGGCGGCGCCTTTCGGCATCGACGGCGCCTATAACTTCGCCCTGCTGGCCGGGGTGGTGGCCGTCATTCTGATCAGCGGCTACTGGCGGCCCGGCCACCTGTCGGTCCTCGGTGTCGAGGTCCATTACCAGAACCTGTTCCGGGACGGGGCAATCGTGATCCTGGGGCTCCTGTCCCTGCGTTTGACACCGTCACGACATCGGGCAGCCAACGAGTTCAGTTGGCTGCCCATTCTGGAGGTGGCAAAGCTCTTTGCCGGCATTTTCATCACCATCATCCCGGCGCTGGCCGTCTTGAAAGCAGGCACGGAGGGTGCGATGTCCGGTTTCATCAGGGTCATCGAAACGCCCGCCCATTACTTCTGGGCCTCGGGCATCCTGTCGTCCTTCCTGGACAACGCGCCCACCTACTTGACCTTTTTCAACATGGCCATAGGGAAAGTCGGGCTTTCCGAGGCGCTCGTACCGGCGGCGCTGGCTGCGGGCACGGCCACGGCAAATCCTGTTTTCATCAATTATCTTACCGCTATCTCTGCAGGTGCAGTTTTTATGGGGGCCAACACTTATATCGGAAATGCCCCGAATTTCATGGTGAAATCGATCGCCGAAGAGGCAGGGGTGAACATGCCCAGCTTCTTCGGCTACATGTTCAAATATTCCATACCGATCCTGATTCCGGTTTTTATTCTCGTAACATATGTCTTCTTTTGACCATAAACAGGCCGGACTTGTGCGGCCACTTGCGGAGGTGATGTCATGAATGAGAGCTTTTTCGAGGTGACCATCGAGGGCAACCTCGAACTTATGAAGGGGTTTGTCGCCGGCTTCCTGGAAGGGCGCGGCGTCGCGGGGGATGTTTTTTTCGGCGATGACTACCATATCGACGGGGAAAGTCCGACGGGCCTCCTCCTGCGGCTGACGGGCGTTCGGGGCAAGACCTGTACGGTCATTGTGGGAGCGGGACTTCACAACCTCCTTGCCACGGCCCTGGAAAAACGTCAACGGGTGGTTCCGCTAAAAATACTGAAGGTCCGGCAGATCGTCGACGCGGCCTTTGAGATCGCCTTCCGGACCTATTCACGGGAGGTCGGTGCGGAGATCAAGGCTCTGCTGGACGGCCTTCCGGAGGGGGTCGGCAGAAATGCCGACTTTAAGCTGCACGAGGTGCTCGATCCCGAAGGCAAAGGGGTTGATGCCTATGCCCCGCTTCACGAATATGAATTGGACGGGAAGGGCCGGATATCCGGTCCCGTAAAAGGCGTCTTTGGGCTGTATCACCTGCTGGGGCGCTTCGAGGTCGCCGAGCTGGGGGACCTCGAACTCACCTACGGAGACTCCTTCTGAATTCGGGGTTGGCCGGGTAAGCATCATGGCCGCAGATGCCGGCGGGGATTTTCATGCTTCGTTGTGCCCCCGTAGGGCAAGGGGGCTAGTCCGGAAGCATGGAACCATGTCATCCAGAGCGGCGGCATTCCCTATCAGCTTGGTCCGGCCATCACTCCGGAATATCCCCCTTGCCCATGCAGACGGCAGCCCCAGGCCATCCCCGGCAAGACAAATCATAGCTCTTTTTCATAGCACGAAAGATCAATTTCTGGTAGGTGGGTCCGCTGTGATTATATTCGTTAACCCGGGATGCTAAATATCACCATAAGGAAAGCATGAAGAAACCGCTCATCACCCTGAAGAACGTTGAACCC
>JALNVY010000311.1 GCA_023231165.1 Syntrophales bacterium
ATATTCAGTATGACTGTCACAGCCGGTGGGCCGCCATTGAAGGAAAGTGCCTGCGGCGCTTGCCACAAGGACTACAGCACTATCATGCCCAAGGCACATCCGGATGTCGGCAAAGGTGCTGCCTGTATTTCCTGCCATGCTTCCGATCCCGCCAAAGCAGAGGCGACAAAGTTTTCGGGGGAAGTCCACAAGATACACAAGAACGGTAAGGCAAAGTTGGAGTGTTCAGCCTGTCACGCCCTTTAGGTAAAGGCAGTTCAATAACCTTTATTATAGCGGATAGGCACGCTTACAAATGGTAATCATCAAATTTATCATTTGCATTTATTAGTCATTGTGGAGACAGTAACCACCCAATTTCATTTTTCCTGCCCCCACGTCTTAGCAGTGCCGGAAATTAGTAATTCTCTTTTCCTCCATTCTAACGGAATTGCACAACAAAAACGGTCATACGTCATGGAGGTTGAAAAGAGGCTATTTTTGAAGAGACAGCAGGAATATTTAAACTGTCTTCTGTGGAAACTGCACCACCTACCATAAAAAAAAGGAGGGACGCATCATGTTCGAAGGAAAAGACGAGTTGATGGTCATGCAGGATGATCTCCGGCGGGCGCTGAAGAAAGACAACCCGCGCTGGGCCATGCTGATCGACACGCGGCGTTGCATCCTATGCCATGCCTGCACTCTGGGTTGTATGGTGGAATACAAGTCACCTCCCGGAATCCGCTACCGGCCTATGTATGAAGTAGAGAAGGGAAAATATCCGCAGGTGCAACGTCTTTTCATAGCCCGGCCCTGCCAGCAGTGCGATGATCCGCCCTGTGTCCATGCCTGTCCCAACCAGGGCGTTGGCAAGGCCACCTGGAAAGACAAGGACGGCATCGTCATGATAAATTACGAACAGTGCATCGGCTGCGGACGCTGTATCGCCGCCTGTCCCTATAGCGCCAGGAATCTGGATGGCGGCGCCTTTTACACCAGCGGTACGCCGGAGATTCCCGATATGGAGCGAGGCCCGGTCTGGGAGTATAACCGCAGGTGGTTCCGGGAAGGCAAGAAATTGCCCGTAGGTAAGGCGCGGAAATGCCAGTTCTGTTCCCATCGCCTGAAAAACGGCGCCCTCCCCGTCTGCGTGACGACCTGTATCGGACGGGCCACCTATTTCGGCGATGCCGAAGATCCGGAGAGCCTCCTCAGCAAGGTTATGAAGACCGACAAAGTAACCACCCTCAGGGAAGTCAGCGAAGCGGGGAAAATTGCCGCCCCGATTGCCGCTGCCGGTTACCGCCTCAAAGGCGCGGAATGGAAATCCTTTGTAGATCAGGCCGTCCGGGCCTACCCCGGCGTCATGCCTGTTTTCGGCAGCTCCAGCACGAAGCCAAGAGTTTTTTATATTGTGTAAGGGGGAGGTGAAAGCGATGAAAGGCCAAGACAAAAAGGGAGTATCAAGGAGGGATTTCATGAAATGCACCGCCGTTCTGGGCGGCGCCCTCCTCGCCACGGAGATCGAATGGGCTCATGATCTGATCCGGCGGGCCGAGGCGGGGCAACTAACCCCGGAAGAAACCTATGAACTGATGAGGGCCGAAAACATCCTCTATACCTCCTGCCTGCAATGCAATACGGGCTGCGGCATCAAGGTCAAGCTGTTCCGGAAGAACGGTAAGGCCTATGCCTTGAAGATCGACGGGAATCCGTACAACCCCTTTGTCGCCGTTCCCCATCTTCCCTTCCGGACGCCCATGGTCGAGGCCGCCGCCATCGATATGCCGGTTTGCCCCAAGGGCCACGCGGGGCTTCAGACGACATACGACCCATATCGGGTGGTCAAGGTCCTGAAACGGGCGGGAAAACGCGGGGAAAGCAAGTGGCTGACAGTCTCCTTCGATCAGGCCGTTGATGAGATCGTCAATGGCGGCCTCCTGTTTGGCCATATCCCCGGCGAGGAAAACCGGCAGGTAATGGGACTAAAGGACATCTATGCCCTCCGGGATCCGAAGATCATGAAGGCCCTGGGAGACGATGCGAAGGCCATTGCCGGCAGCAAGAATAAGAAAGAGGCTGTGGAGGCATTCCGGAAGAAACACGCCGCCAACCTCCAATATCTGATCGATTCGGAACATCCCGATGCGGGGCCTAAGAACAACCAGATGATTTATGCCTGGGGACGGAAAAAGGGGGGGCGATCTGAATTTGCCCTGCGGTTCTTCCGCGATTATTTTGGAACCGCCAATTTTCACGGTCATACCACAGTTTGTCAGGGTTCCCTCTACTTCGGCAGCAAGGCCTGCAGCGACCAGTACGAATATAATAGATTCACCGGCGGCCAGAAGTTCTACTGGCAGGGGGATATCGAAAACTCCGCCTATGCCCTCTTTGTGGGCAGTAACCTCCTGGACGCCAATTACGGCCCCCCCAACCGGGGCGCCCGGCTCATGCCTAACATCACCTCCGGGAAGATCAAACTTGCCGTGGCCGATCCCCGGTTCAGCAAGCTGGCCGCCAAGGCCCATCGCTATCTCCCCGTCAAGCCGGGAACGGATGGGGCCTTCTTTTCGGCCATCCTGCAGGTGATGCTCAAAGAGAAGCGCTATGACGCCGGGTACCTGGCGAACGCAAACCGGGCCGCAGCGAAAAAGGCCGGCGAGCCGACGATGACTAACGCCTCGTGGCTGGTGAAGATCGGTCCCGACGGCAAGCCGGACAAGTTCCTGCGAGCCCACGAAATCGGCCTTATGGCAGTGGAAAAGCGAAAAGACAAGGCCGGGAAGGAACATTCCTTTGAATATCTGGTGGCCATGGTAGGGGGAAAGCCTGTCGCTGTGGATCCCAACGACGAAAAGAACCCCGTTATGGGAGATCTGTTCGTAAATACGCAAATCAAAGGCATAAAGGTCAAGACGCCCCTCCGTATCATCTCCGAGGGGGTGAACGGGAAATCTCTCGACGCCTGGGCCAAGATCTGCGGCAT
>JALNVY010000312.1 GCA_023231165.1 Syntrophales bacterium
AGCAGAAAGTTGATGCGATAGGGAAAAATGAAAGAAAGGGCCCAGATAATAGTTCCCACGGCAATATTTGCCAGCGCCCCATATCCCCGTAAACGGGCAAATATAATTGGAGCGTCGTTCTTATCGAAATACTGAACAGTAAGCGACTTGTTGGTGGTTTCAAAATAGTGAAACCCAATCGACATGATAACCGTTGTCATGAGTAAGCCCGGGAAGGTTGTAAAAAAACCGGTTGCCCCAATCCCGATCCCCAGAAGGACAACCGACCATGCCGATAAGCGATGTTCCTTCATGATCAACAATACGTACATGACCATAAAGGTAAGGAAGCCCAGAATTTCGCGCACCGCTTGTGCCACACCGATCTGAAAGCCGTTCACCCCGACGACTTCTTTGGCGAAATTCGTAAATAAGGCCATCCATCCCTGTAATCCGGCACTTGCACATATCACCAGCACCATCAGGTATGCGTACATTGGATTGTTTTTAAATGGTTCCGTCCGCTTTCCGTTCAAAAGAATCTCCAAATGATGATCTCTACCATTGCCCTGACAATAGCTTACCTGAAAAGTCAGGACAAGGAATAAATATAGTTTATACAGGGGGGGTGGGGATTGGACAACAGAGATGGCAGCTATGCTACCGGAACAAAGACTCTCTCTGAACCTGGGTTATGACATAATTTCCCCCTATGCCATCTCCTCAGAAAGCATCTGATCTTATCCACCATGGCCTCATAGCGTAAATGCCGACCAGGCAACAAGGGCTTTTCATACATTTCCGTTGATTACCAACGAAGCAATTTCGTACATCGGCAAATATATCGGCAACTGCCTGAGGAATTCCGGGTCGTGAAGAATCCTGAAACGGCCAGGGAAAGTCTGGCTATGCCGGGAGAGCTACGTGAGCAGTCCGTGAAGGTGGGATATCACCAGCCGCCGGAGCACGGCTCACTCAAATCTTTTCTTGATCGTGTCGGTGAATTTTATACACCGGACAGGCGTCATGGCGCACTGAAGCTTGTTGCGGCGCCAGCCGCCCATCATCGGCTGATGTGGATTCACCCATTCCTTAACGGCAACGGTCGGGTGGCGGGCCTCTTCACCGAGTCATACTTCCATCGGATTCCCATCCACGGCTTCGGCCTCTGGTCGGTAAGTCGGGGACTGCCTCGCAGGAACGTCGATTACAAGTCCTCTCTTGCCTGGGCCGATGCACCCCGTCGGAACGACCTGGACGGCAGTGGAAATCTGTCCAATGAAGGACTGCTTCATTTTTGACGTTTCTTTCTGGATGTGTGTCTCGATCAGGTGGAATATATGGGATGCTTGCTGCGATTGGAAGAACTGGTTGAACGGATCAGGAGGCATGTAGAACTCCGCAGCTCCGGCATGATCTCCGGCCCGTTTGAAGAGAAGGGCCTGAGGATTGAGGCAGCCCGAATGCTCCAGGAAATATTAATGAGGGGAGAAGCGGCCCGGGGATCAGTCATTTCAGCGTCGGGCCTGAAAGAGCGTACAGGGAGAAATCTCCTGGGACAACTGATCGAGGAGGGGTTGCTTGTTTCGGATACGCCGAAAGGCGAAGTTCGGCTGGGATTTCCAATTCATGCGGCGGGATGGTTTTTCCCGGATCTGTACCCCACATTATCTCGATGAAATTCTTTCAAGAAAAGCAAAATGGTTGCCGCTTTGAATGTCAACGAGTTGCTTGAAAAATACCGAGTATCGATTGCCAAAAACCACTCATTGCGGGAAGAGAATGAAAGGCTGAGGGCGCGATTGGGGATAATCGACCCGCCGCGACCGGCTCCACCTCAAGATCCTGAAAATCATTTGCCATTGACTTTTGCGACTCCGGAACCGCGGGGGAAAAATCTAAAGCCGGGCATCCCGGGCCAACACAGCACGGCGGAAAAAATCCGGCTGTTTATGTCATTGTTCAAAGGGAGGGAGGATGTTTACGCCAAAAGATGGCAGAACCGGGAAGGCAGGGCGGGGTATGCTCCGGTTTGCCGAAATGAATGGAAATCTGACCTCTGCCGCAAACCGGCGGTAAGTTGACATTAAGGATATGCTGCTTCCTCCATCAAATAGGCTTGTAGGCTTAAAAGGGGATCGGAAAGGGCAATGGAGTATCCGTATTAGCAATCAATGGCGAATCTGCTTTGAATGGAAAACCGGAAATGCGGAGAATGTAGAAATAGAGGATTATCATTAACGGAGGATAATATGGCTAATAAACATATTGCACCAGTGCACCCTGGTGCCTATTTAAAAGAATTATTGGAGGAATTAGCCCTATCGCAGTATCGTCTTGCCAAAGACATCGGTGTTTCCGCCATGAGGATTAATTACATCGTAAACGGGAAACGACCGGTAAATGCCGAACTCGCCCTGCGGTTAGGTAAATTTTTTGGTCAGAATCCGCGTTACTGGCTCAACCTGCAAACCCGATATGACATGGATATTGCGGAAGAGACCCTGGCAGATCAGGTAGCAAGGCAAGTTAATCCTCTTGTGTTTGCTGTGTCATAAACACCTTGGATTCTTGTCGAGAGTTGAACCCCGGCTTCCGGCGTGATAGGCCGATTAAAAGCGTATTCTACCTGATTTTACATGCTTTTAAGGCCGTTTAAGGTCGCCTTTGGGAACCAAAAGCCGTCTGATGAAATTAGCTTTCCCGCTCCGTATACAGTAGTTAGTGGCGCCATTGTGGGATGCTATATATGTTTTGTTTAGACACTCGGATGACTTTTAAAATAAACAAAAAACCCTCTGACGAACCGGTTTCATCAGAGGGCTTTTTTTTAAGACACAGACTTTAACGACGTGTCTTTATTTATCAATCAAGTCAGTAGAATTATCAAACCTCGTTTCGTCTCAGCCACGCTTCCTGATAGAGCCTGCCGATAGTCAGGAAGAGGGCCAGGAAGAACATCCCGAACATGAAGTTGGGCGCCGTCCCGAAA
>JALNVY010000313.1 GCA_023231165.1 Syntrophales bacterium
GGCCATAGGTGAGGCTAAGAAACTGAAGATTGTATTTGACGTTAAAAATGGGAATCCTGCGGAAGTAATCTTAACGGAACAGCAGGAAAAGAAAATCGACCTGATCGTGATCGCCTCCCACGGTAAGACTGGCCTCTTGAAACAGCTCATGGGCAGTGTGGCGGACAAGGTCGTCAAAGGGTCGAAATGTCCCGTGATCGTTGTAAAACCTTAGGCTTATTATCTTCATATTTCTTCCGGCGTCAATACAATGCGTGACGCCGGAAGAAATATCTCAATAGGAGAAATTTATGGACAGATCCGCTCTCGGCAAGATCACTTCCGGCTTGTATATCGCCAGCTCCATGAAAGATGGGAAGTTCAACGGCCAGATCATAAACAGCCTCTTTCGTGTCACCGCAAAACCCCTGACGGTTGCCATCAGCATCAACAAGGAAAATCTGACCTATGAATACATTCAAGCCAGTAAACTCTTTTCTTTATCCCTTCTGGCTATCAATACCCCCATGGCATTTATCGGACTGTTCGGATTCAAATCGGGAAGGGACGTGGACAAATTTGCCCAGGCCGGTTACAAAACCGGCTCAACGGGCGTTCCCATCGTCACCGATCACAGTGTGGCCTGGCTTGAGGCTAAAGTGGTTCAACAACTGGATTGTGGAACACATGTCATCTTTGTCGGTGAACTCGTCGACTTTGACAATCTGGCAGGTGGTCTCACCCTGACCTATGACTATTACAGCAATGTCATGAAAGGCAAGTCATCGAAAAACGCACCAACATATATCCCCAAGGAGGAAGCGCCGCCGAAGACGGTGGAGGAAGCTAAGTACATCTGCGATGTCTGCGGTTATACATATGATCCTTCCATCGGAGATCCGGAACACGGCATCAAGCCTGGAACGACTTTTGAAGACTTGCCGCCTGACTGGACCTGCCCCGTCTGTGGAGCAGATAAATCCCACTTTGAAAAGACGGGATAATCGGATTATTCAACAGAGGTTGCATTTATTTGAGTGGCTATCCTCACCCCATTTTCAAATGGAAATTAGGCAGAAAAACAATGAAATGAAAGAGACACCATATTCAAGATATTGCGTTGACAACCTGATTTTGCGGGACGAGCTTGCGATTGATCGGACTCTGCTGGCAAACGAGAGAACCCTCTTGTCATATCTACGCTTTGCAGTAGCGCTTTTAATCACGGGCGTTTCTATCGTACACTTCTCGACTGAAGGGTGGTTCCGGGTGCTGGGGCTTGCATGCATTCCAACCGGAATCATCACCGGTGTAATTGGCGTGGCAAGATATCGACGGGTGAATCAATCCATTGTCCGCATTCGTAATCAATCGGAGACAGAAACGAAACAGAAAAATGAGAATGCCGAACCATAGCGTTTCCAGGTGATTGACGAGCTTAGAAAATCGGCTATCGGCTTTTTATTTAACTGAAAGGAGGTTTTTATATGGCGCAAAATTTACGGGAACAGCGGAAGAAAAAGGTAATTGAGGTTTTGAACAAGGCGCGGTCTATGGAACTTTTAGCCATCCACCAGTACATGAACCAGCACTACAACCTGGATAACATGGATTATGGCGATCTGGCTGCCAAGGTCAAACTAATCGCCATCGATGAAATGCGGCATGCGGAAATGTTTGCCGAACGCATCAAAGAACTCGGCGGGGAACCGGCCACGGGGCTGGACGGTAAGGTGGAAAAGGGACAAAAGATAGAGTCCGTCTTCCCTTTTGACGCGAAACTGGAAGACGACACCATCGACGCCTACAATCAATTCCTCCTCATCTGCCGGGAAAATGGCGACAGCACGAGCATGAAGCTCTTTGAAGCCATCGTCGATGAGGAACAGATCCATTTCAACTATTTCGACAATGTCAGCGACCACATCAAAACGCTGGGCGCAGCTTACCTCGCACAGATTGCAGGGACGCCCGCGGATACGGGTGCGCCGTCAAAAGGCTTTGTTGCCGGACAAACCGGTCCATAACGGACAATCAACCTGCGGCGCTTCCCCCTTTGGATGAGGGGAACGCCGCAAAAAGTCAAATCGTAATTTTCAGTTCATCCATCGGATAAGCGACGTGAAGGTAAGAACATCTGGTCCCGCTGATCAAGAGTTGGCAAGAGGATTGACGGAAGCCTGCTTGACATGTATAGTATGTACAGGAGGAGAGATTATGAAACCGATTGGACCATTGATGTGGGAACACCGCCTGATCGAGAAGATGCTGCAGGTGGTGACCAAAGAGGCCGAAGAGATGGAAAGAACCCGGCGGGTGAATCCCGTTTTTATCGACACCGCCGTCGATTTCATCCGTATTTACGGCGACCGGACCCATCACGGCAAGGAAGAGGAGATCCTCTTCCGGGAACTGGTAAAGAAGAAACTGACTCCCGAACATGCCCGGATCATGGACGAACTCATTCAGGAACATGTTTACGCGCGTAAGACGGTGGGAAAGCTCGTCGCCGCCAAGGAGCGCTATGTCCAGGGAGATCAGGGGGCCGTTGTGGAGGTCGTCGCCCTGCTGAAAGAACTGGCGTCCTTCTATCCCCGCCATATCGCCAAGGAGGACAAACCCTTCTTCCACGAGTGCCAGCGGTATTTCAGCGATGAGGAACTGGAACAGATGCTCCAGGAATTCTGGGACTTCGACCGGAAGATGATCCATGAAAAATATGAACGGCTGGTCGAATCTTTCACAGGGGAAAAGGCCTTCAAAGCCGGGCGGGCGTTGTAGGAGGAAAGTTCCCTATGAAATCGGAGCGGATGCTGGAAGAAGCAAAAAGCGGCCACTGGTTTTTCGACCTGCTGGTGAAGTTTGCCCCCAAACCGGAGGAGGTCATCGTCACGGGAACGCCTGAGGAAATGATCAAGGAGGCAGGAAAGAAGGCCTTCTGGATCAGCACCACCCTGAGCGCCGTCCCCGGCCCTTTCGGCATGGCGAC
>JALNVY010000314.1 GCA_023231165.1 Syntrophales bacterium
CGTGGGTGCCGGATCAAGTCCGGCATGACAATGGACGTGTTTAATGACAAACACAATAAAGGAGGAATTTATGGCTCAGATGGAAGTGAAGAAACTTGATAGTGGCGACCTTTTCCCGGAAATGGGATTCACACTTGCTGATTGATTATCGTAAGAAAGCAGCGCTACAAAGCAAAACATAAGGGATTTGATCAACAAAGATGTTATGTTGACACGTATTTCGATTGCAAACAATTTAGAAAAACTGTAAACTTTAAACAATGGGAAGGATGCTCTTTCTGCCCGACCGATTCCATCGGATGAGTTGACCCCGAGGCTGTCATGCATAGGTTGGTGGTCATCCATGACGGATAACAAAGAGAGAGGGAAACAAAATGCCTGAGAAGGACACTCCAACTTATCCCTGGCTTTTGGAACGCCGGTATTTCCCCCTGATTATCGTCTTGGTCTTCGTCATCTTCTCTGCAATCACTTTCTACATATGCTATCGACATCATGCGATCAACACGGCACAGACTTTAAAAGAAGACAGGTCAGCCGCAAATCTCCTTTCCCTGGTCTTGGACGAACATCTAACCAAACTCGTCAGTGTCATGGAGTCTTACATCCAGCGGCCGCTCCTGCTCCAGGCGGTCAGGGAAAAGAACGCCGAAAAGGCAATGGTCCATCTGGTCAACCTGAAAAAAAGCAACCCCGACGTTGACATCCTGATCATTACCGACAGACAGGGCACACTCTGGGCCGCTTATCCAGAGCGTCCGGAGTCGTTGGGAAAGAACTTTGCCTACCGGGATTGGTACAAGGGCGTCAGTCAAGAGTGGAAATCCAACATTTCGGATGCCGTACTAAGGGTCGTTAAAGAAAAGGACCTCGCCCTCCAGATCAGCGTCCCCATCTTCAATGAAAAGGGGGAAGTGACTGGTATTCTGGTGAATGTTCAGCGAATGGTCGGGTTGAACTACCTTTTCAAACAGGTGTCCCTTGATCCCGGCGCATTCATTACGGTCACCGACCGGAAAGGCCAGATTGTCTACAGCACACAGCATGAAGTCGAAAAAGAGATAAGGCCTTATCCATTCTATCCCGAAATGAAAAAGGTGATGGCCGCAAAGAACAAGACCTTCGCCGTCGATGACCCCGATCTCAGCGGGAGGACACGGTACATCTCTTTCGCCCCGGTGACCAATACTGGCTGGACCGTCTTCGTGGAACGGGACAAACATGGCATCCTCCTCTCAGGGTATGCATACTACTTCCAGGTGGCGGCCATTGCTCTTCTGCTCTTCCTGATTATTGTTTTGTTTCTCGCATATTCAAGAAAGCAGTTTACGGCTCAGTATATCCAGGAGCAGCTAAACGCAGAGAAGAAGATACGCGCGGGTGAGGAGTCGGCGCGGGAAACAAGGGATTACCTCGATAAGCTAATCGGTTATGCCAACGCACCCATCATCGTCTGGGATCCGCAGTTCATCATCACCCGTTTCAACCACGCCTTTGAAGATCTGACCGGTTTGAAGGCTGATGAGGTTCTGGGAAGGGAAATCGATCTGCTCTTTCCTGAAGAGAGGCGGGAGGAATGTCTTGGGCATATCCTGAGGACAACGGGGGGTGAGTGTTGGGAGGTTATAGAGATTCCCATTCTTCACAGGGATGGAACGGTGCGCACCGTTCTCTGGAACTCAGCCACTGTTTATAGCCCGGATGGCAAGACAGCCATTGCGGCCATAGCACAGGGGCAGGACATCACCGACCGCAAGCGGACAGAGGAAGCCCAGGCGCGCCTGTTGGCCATGCTTGACGCGACACCCGGTTTCGTGGGTTACGCCGATGCCAAGGATACTCACATCCTCTACATCAATACCGCCGGCCGGAAGATGGTTGGCGTCCGGGAACAGGAGGACGTGACCGAGCTCAAGATAGCAGATGTTCATCCAGAGTGGACGAACAAGTTGCTTCGTGACGAGGTCATCCCCACGGCCATTCGCGACGGTTTGTGGTCAGGTGAATGCGCTTTCCTGAATCGGGATGGCCACGAGATCCCCGTTATGATGGCGCTTCTAGCCCATAAGTTGCCAAGTGGCGAGGTGGAACGATTCTCCACGGTTTCGATCGACATCACCGATCGCAAGCGAGCCGAAGAAGAGATCAAGAAACTCAACACCGAACTGGAACAACGTGTCCTTGACCGCACCGTCCAGTTGAGCGCTTCCAACAAGGAGTTGGAGGCCTTCAGTTATTCCGTCTCCCACGATCTGCGCGCGCCGCTGCGAAGCATCGACGGATTCAGCCAGGCCCTGATGGAGGAGTATCAGGAAAAACTCGAAGAAACCGGAAAAAGTTACCTCGAGCGAGTTCGCAAGGCGACACGGAAGATGGGCTTTCTGATTGACGACTTGCTGAAACTATCGCGGGTGACCCGGTCCGAGTTTCACTATGAAACGGTTGATCTGAGTAAGATAGTTCGGGATATTCTTCAGACAACTCAGCAGAACAACCCCGATAGAGTTGTTGATGTAGTCATCCAGGAAGGCGTCATTGTTCGGGGGGATCCCTACCTGATGCAAATCGCCCTGACAAACCTGATGGACAACGCCTGGAAGTTCACCGGCCGGGAGACTCAACCCCGGATCGAATTTGGAGCTACAGTCAAGGATGGAGAAACTATCTATTTTGTCCGGGATAACGGTGTGGGATTTGACATGACCTATGTGGACAAGCTGTTCAGCGCCTTTCAGCGCCTTCATACCACGGAAGAATTCGCCGGGACAGGGATCGGCCTGGCAACGGTCCGCCGGGTCATAAACCGCCACGGTGGTCACGTCTGGGCGGAAGGAGAGGTCGGAAAAGGGGCGACATTATACTTTACTTTGCCCCTTTGAAGTGAGACACTTGTAATAAACAATTCATTTTTAGGGAGAAAACCGCCTCCAATGGGAAAGTAGGGAAAAAGAAGATGAGCAAGCCGC
>JALNVY010000315.1 GCA_023231165.1 Syntrophales bacterium
ACATTTTGAACCCGCCTCTTTGCATGGTGAGTAGTATTATATAGAAGCGTTTCCAGGAAAACAAGGAGTTCTTTACTCTATGGCATAGTGTCGGAAGAACAACTGTTTCACCCATTCCACCGCCAATAGGTAAGCGATAAGCATGGCGATCAAGACAAGGAAGAAGAAAGCCGGCGGCGCCACAAAACCGAGGTGAAAGCCGGCCGGAGTAAACGGCAGAAGAACGGCCACTGCGACCACCGTCAGCGAACAGGCGATCAGCCACGGGTTCGGACGGCTTTTGAAGGGGTTTTTACGTGTGCGGATGATGAATATTACCAGCACCTGCGTGGCCATGGACTCAATGAACCAGCCGGTGTGGAACAGCGCCTCTCCCGCGTGAAAAACCGTCAGCATGATGTAAAAAGTGAGGAAATCGAAGATTGAACTGACCGGGCCGATAACCAACATGAAGTTGCGGATGAAGTTCATATCCCAGTGCCGGGGATGGCTCAGGTAATCATCGTCCACCCGATCCAGCGGAATCGGCAGTTCCGATACATCGTAGAGGAGGTTGTTAAGCAGGATCTGCACCGGCAGCATGGGCAGGAAGGGGAGGAAGAGCGAGGCCCCCGCCATGCTGAACATGTTGCCGAAATTGGAGCTGGTACCCATCATGATGTATTTCATGATGTTGCCGAAGGTGCGCCGTCCCTCCAGAACGCCGGCATGGAGGACTCCCAGGTCATGCTCCAAAAGGATCATGTCCGCCGCCTCCTTCGCCACATCCACAGCGCTATCCACGGAAATGCCGACATCAGCCGAATGGAGGGATGGGGCGTCATTGATGCCGTCGCCGAGATACCCCACCACATGGCCGCGTCGTTTCAGGGCGAGAATGACCCTGTTTTTCTGGGCGGGCGCCATGCGGCAGAAGAGGTTCGCCTGTTCCACTCGTGCCAGAAGCGCCTGATCATCCAGCTTCTGGATTTCTGCACCGGTAAGCACCCCTGTTACAGAGAGACCGAGTTGTGTGCAGACATGCTGGGTCACCAGTTCGTTATCGCCGGTGATGATCTTGACCGTTACCCGGTCGGCGGCAAGTCCGGCCAAAGCCACTTTGGCGCTCTCCTTGGGTGGATCGAGAAAGGCAGCGAAGCCCGCAAAGGTCAGCCCCGTTTCATCGCTCACGACCGCATGCGGGTGGTCCATCCCCACTTGCCGTGAGGCAATGCCCAACACCCTGAACCCCTCTTTACTGAGTTCTTCAAATTGCGCATTTACTCGTTCGAGGGCCTCTTTATCGAAGGGACTCAGGCCGGCCTCCCCATCCGCCTCGTAGCTGACCGACAGACGCAGGATATCTTCAGGCGCCCCCTTCACAACGAGGAGCCTCGTCTTGCCATCATCCAGGAGGACGGAAACGCGGCGGCGCTCAAAGTCGAAGGGGACTTCATCGATCTTGTGCCAGCGGCTCACGTCGATTTCCTTGTGCTCCAGGATGGCGTCATCCAGGGGGCTCTTCACGCCGGTTTCAAAAAAGCTGTTAAAATAGGCCAGTTCCAGAACGCGCTGACTTTCCCGTCCCAGGGGGTCCATGTGGCGCTCCAGGTGGATGCGGGCCTCGGTCAGCGTGCCGGTTTTGTCAGTGCATAAAACATCCATGCTCCCCAGGTTTTGGATCGCGGCCAACCGCTTGACAATTACTTTGTTGGCCGCCATGCGCAGCGCTCCCTTGGACAGGGTCACGGAGACCACCATGGGGAGGAGTTCCGGAGTCAGTCCCACCGCCAGGGCCACGGCAAACAGAAACGATTCGAGCCAGGGGCGGTGAAAGAAGGCATTGACCAGCAGGACAAAAAGGACCAGGAGAATGGTCATGCGCATGATGAGGAACCCGAAATGGCGAGTCCCCTGTTCAAAGGCGGTGGGAGGGGCCTTGGCAAGCAGGGTATCGGCTATCTCGCCAAGTTCCGTATTCTGCCCGGTGCGGCACATCAACACCTTGGCCGTGCCGCTGATGACCGATGTTCCCAAAAGCACGGTATTGCCAGCCGAAAGGATCTCCGCCTCTGCCGGCAATTCTCCGGGGACCTTTTCCACGGGGAACGGTTCACCCGTGAGCAGTGCCTGGTTGACGAAGAAGTCCTTTGCCTCCAGGACCCGTCCGTCGCAGGGAACCAGGTCGCCGGCGTTAAGGAGCGTCACATCTCCGGGCACCATTTCCGCAAGTGGTATTTGCAGGGGCTTGCCTTCCCGCAGCACCTTGCCACGAATTGCCACCGACTGGCGTAAACGTTCCGCCGCTTGTCCGGCCCGGTATTCCTGGACAAAATCGAGGGTCACACTGATAATAACGATGACGCTGATAATGAAGAAGCTGGCGGCGTCGCCGGTGAAGGCGGAAAGGGCGCTGGCAATAAGGAGAATGATGACCAGGGGATTGCGGAACTTGGACAGAAATTGCAGGAGGAGCGCCTGTTTTTTGTCCGCATGAATCAGGTTGGGGCCGAACTGGGCCAGGCGTGCCGCGGCCTCCGTGCCGCTCAAACCGTCGGGGCCGGCATGCAGATGTTCCAGGAGCGTAGCAATGGGTACTTGCCAGAATTGGGACTCTACTTTAGCTTTAACATTAGATAGCGGCATTCTCGGTGACCATGTTCATTACGACCTGCAATCTTGGACATTTCAGCAAATAACCTGATCATTCAAATCGTGGATAGTCCGTATAACCTTTTGATCCGATTGTATAAAAAATATTTTCATCCCACTTTGCCCAGCCTGCCCCTTGACGGATGCGCTCGACAAGATCAGGATTCGATATGAATGATTTACCGAAAGCGACCGCGTCAGCAAGACCCTCATCCAAGACCAGGTTGCCGCTGTCACGATTGAAACGACCGTTAATCACCAGTGTGCCTTTGTAACGGGGCCGAAAATGTTTTGCGATTTCCTTCACCGCATAGGGCACTTGATCCACCGGG
>JALNVY010000316.1 GCA_023231165.1 Syntrophales bacterium
GAGCAGTACGTTATACTTGTTACGCTGGAACGCTGTTATTAAAAAAACCCAACAATTTTATTGACATCAACATCCTTTTTGGTAGAATGACCCCATGATAAAATTCCTGATCAATGAAATGTACGAAAGACTGTCAGCTTCCTGGCCCTATCTCTGGCGGTGGGTTTCGAACAGAAGGGTGAATTTACAGGAGGTTAGAACATGAGCGCTAATACTGACGCTCCTTCCCGTTACGAAATCAATAGGGCTGTCCGCAGCGTTCTTACCAGCCACGGCGTCGACCTCGAGGTGCTCTCCATATCGAGTTCTTCAAGTCTCGTCTATCTGAATGGCCTGCTCAAGAAGGCGACGGGGCAAGATCTGAAGCCAGTCGATATCGACGTCATTTTCAGGGAAATCGAACGGGTCCCCAAGGTCCGCGCCATCGTTGCCGATCTGGAAAACTGGATCGTCACCAACAGCGAAGGGGGATGGTTGGTCGCATTGAAAAGCGATTCGCATCGCACCACGTTCGCCTCCGCCGCTACTTCCGCCTCCGCCGATCAGGAAGATTACCGGATCAAAGGAGATGAGAAAATAACCGACGTCCTGGACGATCTCAAGAAAAAAGAAGGATAAAAAGGTAACGCCGGTGAGCCGTCGATGAAGATCAGGCTTTTTTACCGGTGATAAGTTTTTGCCGGTGTTTTTTGTAGTCGAATTTCATAATTTCGTTGCGGACGTCATCGCTCATTCCCCGGAACTTTACGCTTACAGTGTAGCTTTCGGCTCTTTGTGGTGTGGCTTCGATGCGTACCGTCTCTCCGTAAAGATAGATAATTTTTGAGGGATAGGTCTGAAGGACCATCCGGATTTCCAGGATATCCCCGATGTTGAACGACTCTTGGGCCACCAGGCTCATGCCGCTGCCACTGATGTTCAGGGGCTCGCAGGTCATGAACACGACGTTTTCTCGTTTGGGGGAGACCTGCCGGATCAGATAGTCCAGCTTGGCGTTGAGCATGTTCAACCACAGGTTTAGAAGTTCATCTTTCAGCGGAGGGGGAAGAAAGTCGTCAATAACGATGATGTCCGTCGTTACACGACAATTCGGTTCCCCGGATTCATCCGGTTGCAGGCGACGCACCGTAAAGGGCAGCAACGTGTTTGCGCGTGGATAGGTCCTCTGATTGTTCGTCGTCATGTTCCGGCCTCCTATTATCTCATCTTGCTGATCAGTTCCTGTAGCGATACATCTTCGTCGATCGTCAGCATAGTCTCCATTTCATTATGGCTGTACGGGGTCCGGACGATGATGGGTTCGTCCCCAGTCATGGTTGCCTGCCATTTCCGGGATACGGCCTCCGGTTTATCTTCCGTCAGCGGCGACTGGTAAATGGCATCCTGAACGGTTTCCTTAGAAGGGCGGAAGGCCTTTTCATAGGAAATGAGGGAACTGTGGTTTTCCAAGTATTCGCTAAAATAACGTTCCGTTGTAAACATCCCTTCATTTTTGCCCATCTGTATCGCACTGTTGAGCTGGGGCAGTTTGTTTTCGCGGATGATGTTCTTGACGGACTGGGTTCCGCGGACGATGCTCAGAAGGGGAACGCGATATTTGACTTTCTCCATGTAGACCAACTGCTGCGTGATGAGCCAACTCAGCGTAGAGGCAAGCTGATAACGGACTTCGTTCTGGGCCTCGATGGGAACGGCATTACACAAACGGTAGATGGCCTCTTCCGGATTGGAGGCATGCAGTGTTGCGATGACCAGGTGCCCCGACTCCGCCGCATTGAGGGTGAGCTGCATCGTTTCCGGTTCCCGGAGTTCGCCTACGACGATGACGTCCGGATTTTCCCTCAGGACGTCGATAAGTCCCTGTGCGAAGGAGGGCATATGAGGTCCAAGCTCTCTTTGCTGAATGAAGGACTGACCCGATGAAAATCGGTATTCGATGGGATTTTCGAGAGTGATAATATGCGCCCGGCGGGTGTTGTTTATGTTGTTGATGATGGAAGCGACGGTTGTTGTTTTGCCGACCCCGGTGGCGCCGCAGGTCAGAATCAGGCCGGACTTGAGTTTGGAGATTTCATGCAAAGAGGGATGGAGGTTGAGTTCGTCGATTGTCGGGATATGGCCCGGAAGGATTCGAATGGCCAGGCTGAGCCCTCGCACCGTGGTAAAGAAGTTGATTCGAAGACGGGCGCAGCTCACGGACATGGCATAATCCAGTGATTTCCTATGCCGTAACAAATTGAGCTGTTTGGGGGTCAGCAGCTTGTTGACGAGGGCATCGATTTCCTGATGCGACCAGTTCACATCGTTGTGAAACTTAATGGTTCCATGCTTCCGCGATACCAACGGGTGTCCGCCGGTGAGATAGACATCCGATGCGACATCTTTTATGGCATCGTCAATGATTTTCTGAAATCGTTTCATAAAAAGCCTCCTGCAAGTGAAATGACCCTCGTCAACGCGGAACCATTTTCGGAACCCCCGGTGTTTGGCAATGGCATGAACCAGGGATCAAGGATATATGGCGCCCGGAGACACAAAAAACCATGATCGATTTCCGTAAAGAAACGATCGCCTTGGATTGGACCCGCAAAGTCCGCCCGGCCGGTTTTGCATCCGCGGATACGAAACATGATCCACCACCAGAGCGGTATGGGCGAAAAACCCGTTATTCATACACCCATCTTCCGGAAAGCGCAAACTAAAATATTAATAAATTATCACCTTCAGCGTCTATCGGACAAATGCTGTTGCTCTGTTACCTTCCTGTCCTAAAGAAAGCCTTAAAGCTTATCCTATCTCACATTCAGGCCGGCGCCGATGTTTTTCCGGAAGAAATCCTGTAGTCCGGCCACCAGCCCTTCGATGGTATAGGTTTCCTGCATAATGTCCACTTTCAGACCGGCCTTATTCACGGCAGCGGCGGTTATGGGGCCGATGGCGGCAATCTTCAC
>JALNVY010000317.1 GCA_023231165.1 Syntrophales bacterium
CCGATAGCCGACACATGGACGCCGCCAAACACGGTGATGATCCGGGGATTGGCTTCCTTGATCCGGACCGCCATGTCGCAACCATCCAGGAAACTGGAGGTTGTCGTGGAAAAGCCGACGAGTTCAGGTTCGGAACGAAGGACGGCGTTGACATTTTCCTCGATGCCGGGGGGGGCGTCCGGACCCAGACCATCGTGCAAAAAGACCCGATGGCCGTCCCGTTTCAGGTAGGCGGAAAGGGAGAGCATCCCGAGGGGCGCCATCCGGTTGGCAACGGCGGCCAAATCTTTTTTCCCGTCGATCCAGTTCGAACCGGTCGGATGGACAAGGGTGATCCGCATGGGATTCCTTTTACTTGGCATGGCTTATACCCTTCAAGAGATTACCCGTAAACCCGGCACATAAATCAGGACCGGCCCTGGCGCCGGAATACGCGCCCGAAGGGCAATATGCATAGTCTCGTGAAGATTAAACGGCTGAATGTGACCGAGTTCCGGTAAAAGTCGACAAATCCCCGATAATGGGAAACCCGTTCGCCTTCCCGCTGATAGATCACCCCCACGGGCGCTGAAAGCACGGAGATACCCCGCCATTTGGCACGGGCCAGGATTTCCACCTCGAACTGGAAACGCCGTGAGCGAACGTTAAGGTCCATGGCCTCCGGCAAGGGGTAGAGCCGGAAGCCGCTTTGGGTGTCCCCGATGTCCGGACCGCCCGAGGCCCGGACCCAGAAGTTGGAAAATTTCCTGCCAAACCGGCTCGACCAGGGCACGTTACTATGGTCCATACCTTCCCTTTGGCCGACGACGATAGCCCTGGCACCGGGAGAAACAGCCCGGATGAGATTCCACGCATCTTCTGGATGATGCTGGCCATCGGCATCCATGGTGACAGCCCAGTCCGCCCGGGGCGCCGCCGCGGCAAAGCCGGTCAGAATGGCCGCCCCTTTCCCCCGGTTGCGATCATGCCGGACGACGGTAATGGAAGGGATTTCCTTGATCCGGTCGTAGGTGCCATCGGTCGATCCGTCATCGACAACGATCAGGGGCATCCCCAGCCTTGCTGCGGATTTGACGACTTCCGCAACCATCCCCTCATGATTGTAAACCGGGATCACTATGGCCACACGTCTTCTATCTATTTGAGTATCCTTTTTCTTGTTTATCATTTCTTATTTTGCCGTTTATATGAAAATCTCCCCCCTTTACGAAAGGGGAGATTTTCGTGGTTCGTTTTAATCATGGGGGTTATTCATCGGCAAAAAACGCAATCCCCCACGCCCCCGGACCCATATGCACGCCCGTGGTCAGGGATAGGGGCTTGACCGTAACCTCCGCTTCCGGATATTTCCTTTTGACTTCTTCCCCGAAGCTCTCCACCCATTCTCTATTGTCCGTATATTCCAGCCAGATGACGGACGGCGAATCCGGTTTCAGGGCGCCTGCTAACTGCTTGAAGGCAAAGGACTTCTGCTCGCGGCGGTTTCTGGCCATGCCGATTTTTTTGGCCCCGTCGGCCTCCGGACTGATGACCGGTTTCATGTGCAGCATGTCGCCAAAGAAGGCCCCCGTTTTCGACAGCCGGCCTCCGGCGGCCAGGTATTGCAGCCGGTCAACGAAGAGATACTCCCGGCAGCGCGCCACCGCACCTTTGGCAAAGGCCACGACCTCGTCGGGGTCGTCCGTTCGCCCGGCGAATCCTGCCGTCACTGTAGATAGGAGCCCCAGGCGTCCCGCCGCACACCCCGTGTCCATGACAACCAGGCGATCATCGGGATCATGATCCGCCTTCCACCTGAGCGCCGTATCGTAATTGCCAGTAAAGACCGACCCCACGCACAGATACAGCACCTTCCCGTAAAGGCCAAGCGCGCTCTGATAGAACTGATGCCGCTCAAACACGGAGGCCTGGGAGGTCGAGGCCGGCGCCCCTTTGCCCATGGCCTCGTAAAGGATCTCCGGCGTCAGGGAGCTCTCCGGCAGGGAGCTGCCGCCAAGGGTGATGTAGCTGTCCAAAAGCGTCACGTCCAGGTCCTGGGCCTGCTCACGGGTCATTGAGCCCGCCGCATCGGTCATGACATGGATGGCCCGTGATACCTGGGACCTTTGAAAAGCCGCCGTCTGCTCTCCCAGATCGTCATCGGACCAGCGAATAATATCGCCCATGGCCCCGATCCGACTCCTTACCAGGTCGCGGTCCCGGGTATGGAGATGGATCTTGACAAGATCTTCATCCCGGATCACCACCACGCTTTCATCTTCCCCGTAAAGATCGCTGATTTCTTTCTCCGCCCCTTCATGGCGGGAAAGAATCATGTCCACACAGTATCCCGATTCAGCGGCGTCATGGAGAGGCTGCCGGAGACGGAGCCTGTCGCCGAAGACGGAAGCGACGGAGCACAAATCCGCGGTGCGGCCCGTCAGGGCATTCAAAAACCCATCGAAATACAGAAACATGCCCAAGGCGCCCGCATCGACGACACCAGCCTCCCGCAGGCGCGGCTGCATGGCCGTCGTGCCACGGACAACCTCAACCAGACGGTCAATGATATCCTTGGCCCATTCCCTGTCGATAGTAGGGGGTTCCGGCCCGACGGCCTCGACAAGACCATCGAAAAAGGTGAGCATCGTGCCGGGTTGAGGATCGCCGACGGCCTGCCATGCCTGATCGCGGCCCCGCTTGATGGCCCCGGGAATCTTTCCGGGGGCGTCTGCCCGGATAAAGGCGTCGAAGAACCGGGCGGCAATATTCCCCGAATTCCCACGCGCTGAAAACAATAAATCACGGGCGGTACGCTGCCGGTCCGTTGCCACACCCCGCAGAGGAACGAGGCTGAGCACGAGATTCCGGCCCGTATCACCGTCGGCGATGGGAAAGACATTAATGCGATCCAGAAGCCCGGACCATGCGGTCACGCGCTCAACACCAGTGA
>JALNVY010000318.1 GCA_023231165.1 Syntrophales bacterium
TTTCAATCCCTCTACGACTTGAAATTCCGTCGCCAAACGGAAGCGCTGGGAATAGAATGCGGCGGCGCTACGCCTGGAATTGTTGGCCCAGGAAGCGGCGCCCGGTGTTTCAGACTTGTCCAGTACTGAGGGATTATCCACATACCAGCCTTGGGCATAGTAGCTGCCACTGAACTTGACATCAACCGCCGCCGCGGGCACGGCAAAGGCGGTAAACATCACCATTAGCGATAAAAACCACAAAAAATTCTTCATCATAATTCCTCCTTCTTAATTTTCCTCCTTGATATTTTACCTGATCAGGTATTGCGGAACACTATAAAGGAGAAGGTTTACATTTTGATTTCATTTTTATGAAAATTGAGTTAAACTACCGCCATAGAGATAAAGAAGGTAAGATAGCTAATTAGCAAAGGAGGTTATGCCCTGGTGAACCATTTTCCGTTTTCCAAAAGACTTCATCGAAGACGGTAAAAGGCCGACATAATAATCAGCACATTTAATTAATCCAATTACTTATCTTATTTAACGCAACATTAACAAAGTTGTCATCAAACTGTAACAATTGTTCTGTAGAATGCCCGGCAAAATAAGTAAATTCAGGAGGACAAAATGTTAAAAGGTATGAAGGTTATCGTTATCGGGCTGTTGTGCCTGCTCGTCGCTGCCCCGGCGGCCCTGGCAGGAGGCAATGTGGTAATCAAAGGTTCCACAACAGTGCTGCCGATCGCTCAGGCGGCCTCGGAGGCCTATATGAAACTCCACAAGGACGTGAATATTTCTTTGTCCGGCGGCGGTTCCGGTGACGGCATCAAGGCCCTCGTAGACAAATCCACGGACATCGCCGATTCGTCCAGAGAGATGAAGAAGCAGGAAACGGACCTGGCAAAGAGTAAAGGGGTCAACCCCATGGCTCATGTTGTCGCCATCGACGCCATCGTACCGATCGTCAATCCCAAAAATAAGGTCAAAGATCTGAGCACTGACCAGCTCAGTCAGATCTATCAGGGCAAGATTACCAACTGGAAGGAGGTGGGGGGAGAAAATCTGGCCATCGTGGTGACTTCCCGGGATAGCAGCTCCGGCACCTACGAATCCTGGGGCCATCTCGTCCTGAACGGCGCGAAGGTAACACCCAGAGCCCAGCTCCAGGCCTCCAACGGGGCTATCGTCCAGGCCATCTCCAAGAACAGATATGCCATTGGCTACATTGGCATCGGCTATCTCAATAAATCCGTCAAAGCTGTAACGGTCAACGGCATACAAGCTTCAGCAAAAACGGCCCTTTCCAAGGAGTATCCGGTTGCCAGGCCCCTGTATATGTACACTGACGGAGCGCCCAAGGGAGACACGGAAGGATTCATTAAATTCCTCCTCAGCAAGAAGGGGCAGGAGATCGTGAAAAAGGAAGGCTTCGTTCCCATAAAGTAGAAATGAGTAGGAGTTTCAAAGTTAGTCTGAGAACTTATGGGCAAGGCAGGCAGGCCTTGCCCATAAAATTTTTTCCGCAAAACGGTTTAAATCAGGCAAGGCAGCTATGACCCGCCATCAAAAAGAAATTATCATTAAAAATGTTTTTTTTATTTTTTCTCTGATCTCCATTTTTATTCTGGGGCTGATTGTCGTCTTCCTTTTCCGGGAAGGGCTCCCTATTTTCAAGGAAGTCTCCCTGCGAGATTTCATTTTCGGCATGGAATGGTATCCGACCTACAGCCCACCGTCGTACGGGATCTGGCCCCTGATCGTCGGCTCCCTAATCGTCACCGCCTTCTCGTCCCTTATCGCCATTCCTCTGGGGGTAATGTCGGCGGTTTATATCTCGGAAATCGCACCCCCGGCAACCAAGGAAATCTTAAAATCGATCATTGAACTACTGGCTGGCCTTCCCTCTGTAGTGCTGGGGTTCTTTGGCATGGTCATTGTCGCCCCCTGGCTCCAGGAGACCTTCGATCTGCCCACTGGTTTAAATATCATCAACGCTTCAGTGATTCTTGCGATCATGGCGGTCCCCACCATCTCCAGCATCTCCGAAGACGCCCTCTACGCGGTTCCCAATGAATTCAAGGAAGCCTCTTACGCCCTGGGGGCGACAAAGTTTGAAACCATTGTCCGCATTATTATCCCGGCCGCGCTGTCCGGAATTTCCACGGCCGTCATCCTGGGTATGGCCCGGGCGATCGGCGAGACGATGGTCGTACTCATGGTCGCCGGAGGGGCCGCAGCTATTCCCGAGAGTATCTTCGACTCCGTACGTCCAATGCCGGCCAGCATCGCCGCAGAGATGGGAGAGGCCCCCTTCCGCAGCGGCCACTATCACGCCCTCTTTGCCACCGGTATCGTCCTGTTTCTCATGACCCTGGCCTTCAATCTTGTCGCCGATTATATTTCCCAGAAATTCAAAGAAGTGGGGTCGGCAACGCTATGACCAGGCAGACCGCAAGCGGGGACATGAAACGGCGCTATCTCAAACAACACCTCTTTTTCGGCGCCGTCCGCCTGTCGGCCTTAATTCTCACCCTGGCCTTGGGTGGTATTCTTTTCTATATCCTCGTGAACGGTATTCAGGTTATCAGTTGGGAATTTTTAACTTCGCCGCCGACGGACTCCATGACGAAAGGTGGTATCATGCCGGCCATCCTCGGAACCCTTTACCTCACCCTGGGAGCTATTACCGTGGCCCTGCCCCTGGGCGTCGTGGCGGCTATCTATTTAACGGAATACGCCAAACAGGGAAGAATCGTCCGGGCCATCCGGGTAGGAGTAAACTGCCTGGCCGGCGTTCCTTCGGTCGTTTTCGGTCTTTTTGGCCTGGGTTTCTTTGTTGTCTTTCTGAAGTTCGGCTCCTCCATCCTTGCCGGCGCCCTTACCCTCGGGATTCTCATCCTGCCCACAATCATCGGCGCCTCTGAGGAAGCCCTCAAA
>JALNVY010000319.1 GCA_023231165.1 Syntrophales bacterium
CCCGTTTTTGCAGGAAATCTGCCCGGATCAAAATTGGTTGCACCTATACGTGCGGCGTATTGTTTGACCGCTTTCAGTATGGCGGAAAAGTCTTTCTGTGCGTCAGTCTTTTGGTTCGGCTTATCGGGTCCTTCGAGAGATGCCAGATAATCATCTCTGGCTTCGAGAAGAACCTTTAATGCATCTTCCGGCCACCTGGCGATAGTGATTTCCGCACTGACAGGTTTGTCGGCGATCAATCGTAGCGTACCGTCCGGGTTTCGCTGGTTAATGCCTTTATTGAAATCAAGCATGGCTTTCAGCTTTTTGCACTGAACCGACTCGGTCGCATTGTAGGACCCGATCACGGAGTCTTTGGCTGCTCTTAGTACAGCCGCTCTCTGGGCGGCGTTCAAGCTGTTCCAGACGGTCTTATCAACGTGCAGCCACGATAACAGGAACGGTTGATGCCAGGAGGGATGATGGGCATATCGCGCACCAGTCTGGCCGATATTTTGTGAGCAGTTCCCTTTGGTACCGGATGGAACAGGGAAAGCAAGCACGGGACCGCAATTCAGATTGCCCGTATCGGGGTTGCCACGAGGATTGGCGGGAGTCGCATCCTTTACTGGAAAGAAATCGACAAGGTCGTCAAAGGGCGTGACGTATTCGAAGCCCTGAATAGTTGCTCGTTGCATGGGCAACAGGACAGACTGGCCTCCTACGGGCGGATAGAACTTGAGAGTCTTGGCGGGTATGACACCTCTTTTCACCAATAGGTCACATGCACGGTCCACGATATCCTGCGGCGGAGCCAGATAGCGAATTCTCCAGCCCGACGTGCAAAGACCGGCCAAGCCGATCCCACTGCCCTGGTTTTGACAATCCGTGTCTCCGGCGTTGCAGTCCGGCTTGCCAATGGGTTGTGGAAAATAACCCGAGCCCTGCATGGTGCTTCCCACGACGGGGAAGACGATTTGAGTTCCCCCGCGTTTATCCAGGATCTCCTGCGCCAATTCGAGGCCGTTCCCCCCGAATCCATCCAGCTTTGCATCGTAGAGAAATCCAAGCGTCTGCCGGAAATTAATTCCAAAGGGCATCGAATTGAAAATAAAACCCCAACTGGGATCTGACACGGCCGGCTGCGGTTGGGCATTTGCGTTTGCAAATTGCACTCCGGCCCTGAGAGCACTTACCGCGCGCCCGGTACTCTGGTTTCGCTGGAAGACGACCTTCTGACCGGCGGGTAAGGCATCCGGCCCGTATTCATCGGTGTAATCGATAACCTTCTCTATGAATATCCGCATGGCACCGTAACCAGGATTGTTTGGATCCGTGGAAGTCCCGTTGCCGCGCCCTATGGTTGGAGAGCCGCTGTAATCGTTGTATTGAATCGTTACATCTGCAACCGCAGACTGACCAAACAATGCGACGCAAATGACAACAGCCAATGCCGACACTGCTGTGCCTATTCTCATTTTGTCCTCCTTCTGCTTAGAAGCGATATGGAATCAGTGTTGAATGTGGCGAGTCGATCCGTGTTAAAACATTGGCTGCATCTCATATGCATTCCCTGTTGTTACGGTATCTGTATGTCAACTATGGCTGGAACTTAACTATTTCCGGGGTGGAAATTGAAGCGGTTAGAAATCAAGCACATGTAAATGGAGATGTCAATGGAAGTTTTTGCTGATCAGATCACGGCAGCCGGGCAAAAAGGAGGTCGTCATGGGCAGGAAAGAAATCAGGAAGTACGGTTTGGACCTGAGCGTGGATGTGACCGGCGTTGCCTCGTGAGAGGAGATCCGGCGCTGTAGGGGGAAAGTCAATTTCTATTCTGAAGATTCTTAGACCCCTTTCTACATGGCGTCAAAATACTGATTGGCTGCCGTAATGCTTGCAAAGAGAGTCATGCCATGCAGCAGATGAGCAATCTGAAACACTTTTTTTATTTTCGGCTGCATATTGATCAAGGGGACAACTCCGCCATTGCCCTCGATAACTTTTTTCGCTTTAAATAAGATCTTCAATCCCATGCTACTGATCTGATGCAAATTGGACATGTCAAACATTATGGTCTTTGTTTCGGGAATCACAATCGGGTTAAGTTTTGCCTCACAGGCTGCGCATGTTTTCCCGTCCAGACTACCATTCAAAGTCACAATATAGCCACTGGGCATTTTGTTTTCAATGTTCATAAGCAAAGACATTTCTTTATCCTTATTTTTTCAGCCCTTCGTTGTGATAGAGCTATGCTCTATTGAGACAGCATAGAATATGCCAGAAGATATCTCGGAAGCCAACTCATCGAATTCATACAGTATATCATGGATATAGCGCAATTCGTATCGGTGAATTTGAAGGAAATTCCATACATTTAGACAGAAAAAGTGTATGGAATTTCCTTCATCAGATTGAATCGAGTAAAGCGGGGGATTCCGGGGAGTCCAGTTTCCGGCCTACCGAAGAAGCCATTAGGGAAACGATAAGGTCAGCTCGCCGATGACGGGTTGGGGTTCGCAGGCAGCCAGACCGAGCGCCGTGGCCGAAGGTTCATGGTCTGATAACTTCTATACGTTAATTTCTCCTCGGGAATAGGTAACGGCCTTGCCGCCGATCTTCACGCGCTCTCCCGCATCCCGGCAGAACAGTTCACCTCCCCGCGCCGAGAGTTGCAGGGAATGAAGGTCTGTCTTCTTCAGGCGCTTGGCCCAGTAAGGAATCAGGGTGGAATGGGACGACCCCGTCACCGGGTCTTCGTTCACCCCCGCCCGGGGGGCAAAGAAACGGGACACAAAATCGGCGGTCTTCCCCGGCGCCGTGACGATCACCCCCAGGCAATCCCAGTTCAGCATCCGCACGAAATCCGGTTTCATGTTGCGGATGTCCTCTTCATCAGCGAATACCAGCAAATAGTCCCGGGCACGCCAGATCTCGGCGG
>JALNVY010000320.1 GCA_023231165.1 Syntrophales bacterium
GGCGATATCGATCAGGGCCTGGGCGCGCTGCCGCAGGGTTCTGCCCATGAGATAGGCCACGCCATATTCGGTTACCACAATATCGAGGGACTCCCGATTGGAAAACTGATAGGGCATGCTTTCTACTGATATGACGATGTTGGCTTCCCCCTGCCGATTGCGGCTGGGGAGGGCAAAAACCGTCCGGCCATTCCTGGACAGGGCGGCGCCCATGAATAGTTCCTGGACAGCCCCGGGACCCGCGGTAAAATTTCCTTTGCCAATATGGAGGGCTACATTCCCCGTTAGATCCACCTTCCGGGCCGGCAGGATCGCCATGACCCGGTCGTTGCGCCCGATAACTTTTGGATCCATGATCACATCGATGGGTTGAAATTCTATCAGGGGGTTTCTGTCAAGCCAGGTCAAGAGCTCTTTTGTCCCCATAATATAGGAAGCCGCCGATTTCCCTCGGAATACCCCTTTTCTCCGATTGGTCACAGCGCCGCTTTTCACAAGGTCCATCAAGGCATCAGTAAAAAATGGCGATTGGACGCCAAGATGTTTCTTATTCACCAGCTGCTGCCCCAGGGCCTCATAAAGGGGACCGATGGCAAAGGATATGCAGCTCCCATCCTCTACAATCGATGCGACATGCTCGGCAATTTTCAGGTAGACTTCATTCAACGGCCAGCGGGGAACATAGAAAATCGGTTCTGTCGCTTTGATCAGGTGGTCAAATTCATCAATATGCACTAGGGTATCGCCGAGGGTATGGGGCACGGCATCGTTAATTTCTCCGACAACAACCTTTGCACTTTCCATTGCCTGACGCTCCACGGCCATGCCCAGCCCGAGACTGCAATACCCCGTTTCATCGGGAGGGGTGATCTGGATAAAGGCCACATCGATATTTATGGCGCCGGTCCGGAAAAGCCACGGTATCCGGGAAAAGCGGCTGGGAATAAGGTCGACCCGCCCTTCCTGTATGGCCTCACTGGCTACCCATCCGGAGAAGAATGTTTTCAGTCGGTATTTCTTAGAATAACGCTCATCGATGGCGACAGCGTCCCCGAGACTCACCAACTGGATCACTTCCAGGTCTTGAAGGTTTGGCTGCGCCGATGCCATGAGATGTTTTACAAGGGTCCGGGGCTCGGCCATGCCCGTTCCCAGGAAAATACTCATTCCCGGCTCAATTTTCTCCAGAACTGCATCAGGACTGACTACCCGGTTTCTCCAGGCAGGTTCGTTTTTTTTTGGCGCAGAAAACGGGTTAAATATCAACTGATATACTCCTATGTGGCCAAGTTGTAGGCAGCGGGATCAAGGGGCGATCCGGCCGGGAATATCCGGGCTCCCAATTCCCGATCCAGCATGAAGACTCCCTCTCTACTGTTTTCCACGCGCTCCATTTGTCGGACATTTTTATCGGCATTCGCTTCCTCTTCGATCTGCTCCTTTGTAAACCAGTTCAGCATAGTATCCGATGCGAAATCATCTTCTTTCCGGGCAATCTTGACCAGATTATGGATCTTTGAGGTAATGAACTGCTCCTGGGTGTAGGCTTCCTTCCATGCCTCCAGAGGGCTGTTCCAGGATGTTTTAAGCTGTTTCAGATCCAGGAGCTTTACTTCATGGCCACGATCGATGATATGGTCGAAGAACTTCATGGCATGAATCATCTCTTCATGGGCCTGACAACGCATCCAGTGGGCCATGCCATCCAGGTTTTGAGCGTGAAAATAGGCCACCATGGATAGATAGATATAATACGATTCCAGCTCATGCTTGATCTGTTCGTTCATTGCTTCCAATAATTTCTTTCCGATCACCGTTGTCTCTCCTTTCATTATCTTCATTACGGCTAGTTGGGAAAGTATGCACATCCATGCTGATTGTCAATAAAAAATAACCGGCAAAAAATAATCGACTCCAATTCTGATTTGGACTATACGTAAGCCAGCAAAATAATTAAAAGAGAGTTGTAAGTTTCTGAATATGTCTAATATAATAAATACTTTCATTACATCGGCGCCATTTCTAGCTTTCCTTTATCTGTTTATCCGTGTCTACTCCTGGACGTTCCGGTTCCAGGTTGAAAATGAGGCATCCTGGAAAGAATATCATAAAATGGGGGGAACAGTCCTATTGTGTGCATGGCATCAGCATTTCTTCGGGGCTATCCGTCATTTTCAGTCTTATCGCACTTACAAACCGGGGCTCATGATTTCAAAGAGTAAGGATGGCCATATCATCGCCGAGGTTGCCAGAAGATCCGGGTGGGAGCCGATACGGGGGTCCTCTTCCCGAGGCGGTCTTGAGGCTATGTTTAAAATAATTGACAAATTGAAAAAGGACAGGCTTGTCGGCCACATCGTTGACGGACCCCGCGGGCCGGCTGGTGAGGTTAAAGCCGGCGTTATTCGGATCTCCCATGCCGCGGACGCCGTTATTGTCCCTTTTTACATCCAGGCCGACAGCGCCTGGTATTTCAATAGTTGGGACCACTTCATGCTTCCCAAACCCTTCTCCAGAGTCACCCTCCGTTTTGATAAAATGATCAAGTTTTCAGCAACCACCGATAACGAACTATTCGAAAATCAGCGGCTACAGCTTCAGGAAACCATGCGCAAAGGGGCCCAAAATCTTTTTGGATAAATAAAAAGTGGCTAACGATTTCTCGCTAACCCCTTGATTTACACCGTCGGGGCAAGATGATTTAGACCTCCGACCCTTTGAACCCGGATAGAATGCCCCCCAAGGGGTCTGCTGGCATTCTCACAGGTTCAATAAAGAACCGCGGCCAAATGATACAAGTTTTAGATAATGCGGAACTGCTGGGGGATCAGGCGGTAAGCGGGAAAAACAAACATCAAGAGGCTATCCCTGTCAAGAAATAGCCTCTTGATGTTTTATCGTTTCATA
>JALNVY010000321.1 GCA_023231165.1 Syntrophales bacterium
GGCAACCTCCGCAAAGAAAATCCTGGATGACCGGCGCCTGGGCGATGATTTGTTTGCACCCTTCCATTTTGCAGTCAAAGACCCGCAAGGGGTTCGTGGAGATTCGTCGCTGGCAATCTTCGCAAAGATCACCCTCTTTTCCTTGCAGGAATTGGAGAATGGATTCCCGGAATGAAGGTCGACAGGAAGGGCAACCAAGAGAATTGAGCTCGAGCTGCGGGGATTTCAGGCCGACGCTCTTGAGAAAGTGCATCAGCATGAGGATCAGCTCGGCATCGATACGGGCATCTTCATAGCCTAAGATTTCAACATCAAGCTGGTGAAATTGGCGATAACGTCCCCTCTGTGGACGTTCCCTGCGGAACATGGGACCGATGGTATACAGTTTCGCCACCGGATCGGCGGCGTAGAGGTGATGTTCCAGATAGGCGCGGATTATGGAGGCTGTTGCTTCCGGCCTCAGGGTGATAAGATCGTCTCCCCGGTCGCGGAAGGTGTACATCTCCTTTTCAACGATATCCGTCGTTTCCCCGATTCCCCGGGCGAACAGGTCCGTCTTTTCCAGGATCGGGATGCGGATTTCGAGACATCCAAACGCGGTAAATATCTTTCTGGCCTGCTCCTCAACGTATTGCCACTTGCCCGCTTCGCCAGGCAGGATATCTTTAAAACCTTTAACGGCAGTGATAATCTCCATAATCATCCCGACCACAAAATAGAATATTTAACGGAGGCCTCGTTAGCATATAACTCCCGGAATGGCAACGGGTAATGTCAATGGATTATTCAGATTAGTCAGCAGCTTGAGAAACTACACCGGTGGTGATGGGTTTATATGGATAAATCGACAGTCCCAGTCCATCCGTTGATGCGGTAACGGCGCCATGCAGATCCGTCCGATAGGTTATTGCGCCTCGCTGATTCAACCGTTTCAGGACATCGGGATGAGGGAGCCGGAAAAGGTTATCGGCGCCCACGGATATGATTGCCGTCTGGGGACGGACTCTCTGCAGAAATGCCTCCGAGGTCGAGGTGCGCCCCCCGTGATGGGGAACGAATAAGAGCTGGCTTCGCAACTTGCGTGAATCGGATGCAAGCCGCTCTTCGGTCATAGCTGAAATGTCGCCGGGAAAAAGAAAAGATACTTCACCGTAGGTCATCCTCATTACCAGCGACTCGTCATTTGTTTCCGTGAAGGTTGTCTCCTCTTCCTGGCGGCTGACGGGACCGGGAGGGTTGAAGAATTCTATACGTACACCATCGATGACGACGGGGTTATTTCCTGCATTCATACTGCGCTGAAGAAGCCCCTTGCTTTTGATAATGTCTTGAAAACGCAGGTATTCTTCTGACCCGGATATTTCGCCATTGATCCACACCTCCCTGACCGGAAAATTATCGAGGATGAAAGGTAGGCCATTAAGGTGATCGGGATGAGGATGGGTCAGCACGACGATATCAATGCTGTTCAGGCGCTCGTGCCATAAATAGGGGGCGACAATATATTTCCCCACGTCAAAGGTGCTATTGATAAATCCGCCGCCGTCAATGAGCATGATCTGATCCCCCGGGAAGCGAACAAGGATGGAACTGCCCTGGCCGACATCGATAGCCGTTGCGGTGAAGTCGCCCCGATTACTGTTTTTTTGATGAAGATAGACCGCGTCCAAACAAAAGAAAATAACAGAGGCAGCCAGCATATAATGAATCCAGGTGGGACAAGATCGGAGCCTGTTCAAAAACGATGTATTGCCATGATCATTATCAGTACCATTCTCACTGGAAAGGTGCGCTAATCTTCTAGTCAGGCCATAGAGAAATACATAAAAGAACAGGAGCTCCAGGAGCGAGGGAGTAGTCAGATAAAAGGCCGCCCAGGGGAGAGAGGCGAAAAAGTTATTAAGAGCGAGTGAAATCATTACCAGCGTGCCGGCAATATCAAGAAAGAAGGCGCTCACCAGCGATGAAAATGGCAGGAAAAAGATCGTGGCCATCGAGACGGGAATAGCCAGAATGCCAAGAATGGGGACAATGATGATATTGGCAAGGAGGGAGATGACGGAGACCCGGTTGAAATAGAAGGCAATCAGCGGCATCGTACCCAGCATGGCGCTCACGGAGACGATAATGAACAAGGCAAAAGCGTACAGACCCTTACCGCATAAGACAGGAAGACTGAATGGACTACCCGGCACAGGCTCCGGTTTGGGAATAAGCGCCGTCAGTCGGGGCGTGATGAGCAGGATTGCGAGGACCGCTGCGAAGGAAAGCTGAAAGGAAACATCGAAAAGGGCAGGGGGATAAACAAGGAGGATGATCAGCGCGGCCATCGCCAGAGTGTTGTAGAGATCACGGCTCTTGGCGATGAGCAGGGCGGCCATGAAGGCAAGAATCATCAAAGTAGCCCTGAGCACGGACATTCCGGCGCCGGCAATAAATGTATAGAGGATCACCGGCGGCATGGCGAAAAGAACAGATAGTTTATACAGATCAAAGCGGAGCAGCAGATACGGGAATCTCCTGATGATCCCGCGCACCAGATAAATGGAGAAGAAGGCGATCATGCTCATGTTGAATCCCGAGATGGCGATGATATGCGATATTCCTGTTTTGCTGAAGGCGTCTCTGAGCTCCCGGGGGATCTGTTGCTGATCGCCAAGGATACAGGCCTTGATTATCTCTTTTTCCGGGGCCGGGGCGTTCGTATCGATGAAGGTTCGGATAGTGCTGCGAAAGCCTTCGAGTTTCTGTCTGATGGGATTTCCGTATCCCTTCCGGATCACAACGATGCGGGAATCGTCGACAACGGAACCGCGGAGAAGAACGCCCTGAAATCTCAGGTATCGTTCATAGTTAAACC
>JALNVY010000322.1 GCA_023231165.1 Syntrophales bacterium
AGGAGACCTTGTCTTCGATCTCAAGGACATGCCCGACATGGTCCCCACGCTGGCCGTTTTCTCCGCATTGAGACCGGGCCGAACAACCATCGCCAATGTGGCCCATCTGCGCCTGAAAGAAAGCGACCGTTTGTCGGCCGTGGCCACGGAGCTGCGAAAGACGGGGATTCAGGTTGAAGAACGGCAGGACAGCCTCGTCATTACCGGGGGGCATCCCCGGGGTGCGGAAATTGAGACGTACAACGATCATCGGATTGCCATGAGCTTTGCCATTTTGGGCTTGGCCGTCCCGGGAATGAAAATAAAGAACCCCGCTTGCGTGGATAAATCCTTCCCGGGTTTTTGGAAAGAGTTGGATAAGCTATACCATAAATGATAACGAATAGTTGTCATGTTATATCTGAAGCACGGATTGGACCCGGACTTATGAATATCGTCTTGATGGGATACCGCGGCTGCGGTAAGACTATGGTCGGCAGGATTATGGCAGAAAAGTTGCGACGCCCGTTTTTTGATACGGATGCGATGATCCAGGAGCGTGCGGGAAAGACGATTCGGGAAATCGTCGCCGACGGGGGATGGGCCGCATTCCGGTCGCTGGAAAGGGGCGCCGTTTTTGAACTCGCCGGGAGGAAAGGGTGTGTAATCGCTTTGGGCGGCGGCGCCGTACTTGATCAGCAAAACGTGAAAGAACTCAAACGGAATGGTTTTTTCCTCTGGCTGACGGCTGATGCGGCAACCATTGAGGGACGTCTGAGAAGCGACCGGGCGACCAATGCTCAGCGCCCCTCCCTTTCCGGAATGGATATGGTTGCGGAAATAGAGACCATGCTGCGGGAGCGGGAACCTGTCTATCGGTCGGTTGCCGACCGGATTATAAATACCACCGGACGCTCGGCAGATGAAGTTGCTAATGAAATCATGCTGATGACCCATCCACACCCCACCCCTCCCCTTGAAGGGGGAGGGCAGGAGGGGGATGGGGTTATATGACGGCGTAGAAACAGGAAAGGAAAGAATATGTCAGGAAATACTACCGGTGTACTTTTTCGGGTCACCACTTGGGGGGAATCACATGGTCCCGCCCTCGGGGCGGTCATCGATGGCTGCCCGCCGCTTATGGAATTGGCGGCGGCGGATATCCAAACGGAATTGGAGCGGCGAAAACCTGGCCAGGCTAAGGCGTCGTCTCCCCGGAAGGAGGGCGACCGGGTCGAAATCCTCGCGGGGATCTTTGAGGGAAAAACGACGGGAACCCCCATCTCTTTGATCATCTGGAATCGTGACGTCAGAAGCGGAGATTACGATGCTCTCCGGAATGTCTTCCGGCCTGGGCATGGGGATTATACTTATGTGCAGAAATACAGCATCCGGGATCACCGGGGCGGGGGAAGGGCTTCCGGGCGGGAAACAGCCGCCCGGGTTGCCGCCGGGGCAGTCGCCCGGAAAATCCTCGCCCGGGAAGGGATTATGGTCAGGGCCTATACCCTTGCCTTGGGAGGCGTGAGAGCGGAAACCGGAATCATTGCGGAGGCGAGGCAGAATCGCTTTAACTGTCCCGACCCGGTAGCGGCGGTAAAAATGGAAGCGGCGTTGAAGAAGGCCCAAAAGGCGGGGGATACCCTGGGAGGGATCGTGGAGATAATAGTACAGGGATGCCCTGCCGGTCTCGGCGCCCCCGTCTTTGACAAGCTGGACGCCGATCTGGCCAAAGCCCTCATGGGTGTCGGCACGGTTAAAGGGGTGGAGATCGGCCCCGGTTTTGCCGCGGCGGGCATGACCGGCTCGCAGTGCAACGACCCGCTCCTTCCTTCCGGCTTTGCCGCAAATCATGCCGGAGGAATACTGGCGGGGATCGCCAGCGGCCAGGATCTCGTGATCCGGGCGGCCTGCAAGCCCATTCCCTCCGTCGCCAGGGAGCAGGATACGGTGGACGTAAACGGAAAGCCAGTAAAGCTGACCATTGGGGGCCGGCACGATGTATCCGTCATTCCCCGTATTCTCCCCGTCTGCGAGGCGATGGTGTGCCTGGTCCTGGTAGATCATCTCCTGCGGCAGCGGGCCATTGTCGGGTTCTTATCGGGATGAGAGGGAAGGTTGAGGTTGAAAGAAGAACGTCAAGCCATTAGCGAGGTAAATATTCAATTGAGATCAAATAAGTTTTCGATCGGGATCATCGGCGGCACGGGCGGGATGGGCAAGTGGTTTGCCTCCTTTTTTCAACAGGAAGGTCATCCCGTACAGATTTCGGGACGTAAAAGCGGTCCCGACCCCCGGCAAATGGTGGAGGATTGCCCGGTGGTTATCGTAAGCGTCCCCATAGAAGTGACAGACGCGGTGATCCGGACGGTAGGCCCCTGCATGCCCCGCGAATCCGTCCTCATGGACCTCACCTCCCTGAAAGAGAGCCCCGTCCGGGCCATGCTGGAGACCTCCGTTTCCGAGGTTATCGGCCTCCATCCCCTCTTTGGTCCCCGTGTTGCCTGTCTGGACGGCCAAAACATCGCGATCTGCCCCGCCCGGGGGAAGCGCTGGCTACCCTGGCTGAAAGACATCCTGGAGAAAAACGGAGCCCTCCTTGTGGAGACCACGCCGGAGGGTCACGACAAAATGATGGCCCTCGTCCAGGGCCTGAATCACTTCAACACCGTCATGCTGGGGCTGACCATTGCCGGGTCGGGCGTTTCCCCCGAGGAGCTGCGACGTTTTTCCACGCCTGTCTTCCGGGAACGACTCGATCACCTGAGCCGGATCACCGCCCACCCTGACCTCTACGCCCACCTGATCGCCGGGAATCACCACACGGACAAGATCTTGACTTCATACAGGAATAATCTTGACGAACTCCAGGCATTA
>JALNVY010000323.1 GCA_023231165.1 Syntrophales bacterium
ATCGGGGGTTCTGCTCCTGGGGGCAAATGCCGGCACCTATGTGTATCGTGTTCAGACCAGCATGGACATGAAAGATGTGACGGACGGTTTCATCAAGTCGATTGTTTTCGCCGTCATCGTCTCTACCGTATGCTGTTACCAAGGCTATTTCGCCCACATGCGCACGGACAGCCATGGCGCCAAGGCCGTCGGCCTCTCCACAACGTCGGCCGTCGTGATCTCCTGCGTCCTGATCCTGGTGTCGGATTACGTGGTGACATCTCTACTTATTCGAGGATAGCCCCATGGATACCCCGTTGATCGAATTCAAGGATGTCACCAAGCGTTTCGGTTCCCGGACAATCCTTGATCACATTAACCTACAGATCTACGAGGGACAGGTCACAACCATTATCGGCCTCAGCGGTTCGGGTAAGAGTGTGCTCCTCAAGCATATCATCGGGCTCCTCGAGCCGGATGAGGGGACGATTCTCTTCCAGGGCGAACCCCTGCTCAAAATGAAAAAATCGGAGCGGATGGCCAAACTCGCACAGATAAGCTACATGTTTCAGGACAATGCCCTCTTCGATTCCATGACGGTCTATGAAAATATCGCCCTCCCCCTCCGGGAGACGACGAACCTGGATAAAACTGAAATCGACAGCCGGGTGATGGCCAGAATCGAACAGACAGAACTTAAGGATGCGGCTCTCAAGTATCCCTCGGAACTATCCGGGGGCATGCAGAAGCGCGCCGCCCTGGCTCGGGCTTTGGTTACGGATCCCCACATTGTCCTGTTCGATGAACCCACGTCCGGCCAGGATCCCGTCCGGAAGAACGCCATTCTGAGTATGATTGCCCAGTATCAGAGGAAATTCGGGTTTACGGCGATCATGGTCAGCCACGAGATACCGGATGTTTATTTTATCTCCAACCGCATTCTGGCGCTCTATGACCGAGCCATCGTTTTTCAAGGTACTCCGGAGGAGTTGGAAAATTTCGACCACCCGTTCAAGGATGAAGTCATCCGCAGTCTGGAAGGACTTCAGCAGGAATTAACGGGGCTGTATTCCAAGCGGCAGTTCAAGGTCATGCACCATGCTCAACTGACCCAGAGGAAACGCGGGGATACATATTCCCTGGTGGTTTTTTCGCTAGGCGATCTAGATGTCATCATGACCAGCTCAAGCCATGAAGCGGTGGAGAAGACTATCCGGAGCATGGGAAGATATATTGATAAGCACTTCGGCGCCATCGGGGGGTTTTCCACGCGACGCAACACCAACCAATTTGTTACGGTGCTCCCCTATTCTGACCTGACGGAAGCGCAAAACATCCTCAAAGATTTTGCCCAGGATTTCCAGGAACGGGGCATTCAAGGTGTTTATGAGGGCGCGGAAAGGCGGAAAGCCTCGGGGGGGTGCATCGAACTCATCATATGGGCGGGAATCGCTCAGGGTCAGCCGTTTACTGAAATAGAGGCCATCATCGATGAGGCAAAATCCAATCAAAAAGAAATCGCCCGCCTGCGGTGCGATGTAAGGGGGTAGATCAATGAAAAAATACACGATGGAAACCACTGTTGGCATTTTTCTCGTCTTCGGACTCCTCTGCATTGGATATATGACGGTGAAACTCGGTCATATATCCCTGCTTGGCGACAACGCGTATTCGCTGTTTGCCCGCTTCACGACCGTAACGGGCTTGAGAGCAGGAAGCCTGGTCTATATTTCAGGCATTGAGGTCGGGCGTGTGGAGCGGCTCACCATGGACCAGGATAGCCAGAAGGCCATCGTGGAGATTCGCATCAAGAAAGATATCAAGATTTATGATGATGCCATGGCCTCCATTAAAACGGAGGGGTTGATCGGCGACATGTATCTCAGCATTGACCCTGGCGGTGGTGGCAACCCCCTTAAACCAGGCGAATCTATCACGGAAACGCAACCCGCCGTGGACATCGCCGCTCTAATCAGCAAATATGCCTTTGGCGATGTAAAGAAGCCGGAGGAGCCTAACGCGACCAAGAAAGGAAAACCATGAGGAGACCGTTTAACGCTCTATTAACGATTCTGATGATCTTACTGCTCACTCTGCCGGCGCACGCAGGCGTGCCCATGAATACGGTTCAGGCCAACGTGAACAAGGTGCTGGATGTGTTGCGCGATCCAAAGCTCAAGGGCGAATCGGCCAAAGAGATCAAAAAGAAAAAGCTTCGCGCCATTTATGAACAAATGTTCGATGATGTCGAACTCGGGAAGCGGACCCTGGCCAGGAACTGGAACATACTGAGCGTCCCCCAGCGTCAGGAATTCGTCATCCTCTTCCGGCAGGTGCTGGAGAAGGCTTATATTGACAAAATTCTTGCTTATACCAACGAGAAAATCGTTTATGAGCGAGAAAGCATGGTCTCAGGAAACCAGGCGGAGATACAAACGAAAATCGTCACCTCCTCAAAGGAAATACCCATCACTTACAAGGTGATTTTGAAAAACGGCTCATGGAAAGTATATGACGTTGTGGTCGAGAACGTGAGCCTGGTACTGAATTATCGCACCCAGTTCAATGACATCCTGGCAAAAAATAACCCCGAACAGCTCCTTGAGATCCTGCGGAAGAAAGTGAAGGGGCAATAGTGCCACTAAAAGTAGTTCCGGCCATGAAATCTTACCTATTTGCGGTTACGCTTTTTTGCGTTATCCTCGCGGCGGGTTGCGCGCATAAGCCCGCTGTCGTCTCCGACCCGGCGCTATCCGCTGCCGCCCCTCCGGCCCAGCAGGTTACGGCTGCCCCCAAAGCAGAACAGAGCCCGGCGCTATCCCCGGAGGTGTCCGCCAAAACGGTCAGCGGC
>JALNVY010000324.1 GCA_023231165.1 Syntrophales bacterium
AAAATGAGATCGGGAGGTGTACCGGTCAGGGCGACCTTAAGGGCCCGCTCGCCATTATTGGCGATTTTTACCTTGTAAAGATCCTTGAGCAATCCGCTCATCAGAGAAAGATTGTCCGGTGTATCATCCACGACCAGGATGGTAGGTTTATCCATATAGCCATTTGTCGTTGCCATTTCAGTCTCCTCCCCAAAGTTTATTTGCAAGCCTTTTCATACTGCCCCGATGCTTGTATCCAAACGCACAGCCCCCTATGGTTTCTTTTTAACCCTTTCCGCTTGTGCTTGAATCAATTCCAGGGCTTTCTCAAAATCATACTGTTTGACCGCGTGGTCGAAGGGGCCGAAGTGATCTGTGCCCAGTATGCTTCGCAGGGCATCGCTTTCCGTCGTGAGGTAGTCTGCCGCTTCGCTGTCATCGTTGGCGAGGAGTTCCGTCATTTTTTCGCAAACCTCCGCCGCTTTTGCCTCATCTACCTTGCCGGCCTCTTCCGGAATCGAAGCCGCGGGAAAAACTGCTGTCAAATAGGCGATCAATTTGCCGTGGGCCTCGGCGAAGGCGTCATGCATTCTCACGATTTCCTCACGGGGCAGGCCCTCCCGGATCGCTTTTTCCACGGTGGCCGACAACTCCTGCAACTGCGTGGCGCCGATGTTTCCGCTCACCCCTTTTGCGGTATGGGCCAGTCGCTCTGCCGTCTTGTAGTCGCCGCCGTCCAGGCTCCGGCGTATCTGCGCCGGGGCCTCACCCTGGTTTTCAATATATTTCCTCAGCATATCAAGATAAAAGGTCTTTTTCCCCATGACCCGTTTCAGCCCCAGGCTGGTATCGAGGCCGGGAATGTCGGGCAGGTCATCCTGTGGTATATGGCCCGATTTTACATCGACCTTGCCCCTCACCGAGGAATCAGAAAGTTCCTGCAACGGCGCCGTCCCTCGAGGTCTGATCCATTTCAGCAATTTGGCGAACAGCTCATCGGGGTCAATCGGCTTTCCGATATGATCCCACATGCCTGCTTCCCGGCATTTTTCAATATCCGCTTCCATGACGTTGGCCGTCATGGCTAAAATGGGCAGATCCCTGAAACGTTCATCTTTACGGATTTCACGAGTGGCCGTAGTACCGTCCATGACGGGCATCTGCATATCCATGAGCACGATGTCATAGGGCTGTTTAGTCAGCATCTCAATCGCCCTCTGGCCATTCTCCGCCACATCCACTTTGACCCCGGCATCGGTGAGCAGTTCCACGGCGAGTTGCTGGTTGAATTCGTTATCCTCTGCAAGCAGAACGGAAGCCCCCCTGATGGCATTGATATTTTCCATCAGAGGTGTCACCTGTTGATCCACATCGCTCTTCCCTTCACTTTGTCCACCCAGAACCTGGATCAGGGTATCGAACATCGTAGAGGCGCTGACCGGCTTAATAAGCACATCCTCCAGCCCTGCTAGCGCTGCTTCTTTCAGTACCTCCTCGCGTCCATAAGCTGTGACCATTACCATGTGCGGAAGAGGACTAACCGTCAATTCCCTGATGGCCCTGGCCGTTTCAATGCCGTCCATAACCGGCATTTTCCAATCGAGCAAGACGACATCGTAGGGATTCTTCTCTTCCGCAGCGGCGCGAATCTCTTCTAACGCCGCCTTGCCGGAAGCAACATCTTTCACGGCGAAGGTCATCCCGGTCAGCATGTCGGAAAGGACAATGCGGCTCATCTCGTTGTCATCGACCACCAGTATCCGCCGCCCCCGCAGGTCCGGATCCGGCGTGAATATTCTTACTTTGGCAATTCCCTTGCCCAGGCGCGCCGTAAACCAGAAGGTGCTGCCTTTGCCGTATTCGCTTTCTACCCCCACATCGCCACCCATGAGGTTGGCAAGCTTCTTGGAAATGGCCAGTCCCAGGCCGGTGCCGCCGTACTTTCGCGATGTGGACGTGTCGGCCTGCTGAAAGGATTGGAACAGTTTGCCTATCTGTTCTTCTGTCAGTCCGATACCCGTATCGCGCACGGCAAAACGGAGAAGGCAGTCATTGTCGGCTTCTTCAACGACACTGGCGGAAATGACGATCTCGCCTTGCTCGGTGAACTTGACGGCATTATTGGCATAATTGACCAGGATTTGCCCCAGCCTCAGTTGGTCACCCACAAGACAGTTGGGAGTTCCTTTCTCAATGTTGAATATCAGTTCCAGCATTTTTGCGCTTGTTTTCTCGGAAATGAGGTTGGAGACATTCTCCATGACCTTCTCCAGCACAAATTCCGTATATTCCACCGACAGCTTACCTGCCTCGATCTTCGAGAAATCCAGGATGTCGTTGATAATGCCCAGGAGATGCGTGCCCGACTGCTGGATTTTACTGAGGTAGTCGCGCTGCTTACGGTTAAGATCCGTCTTCATCGCCAGGCTGGAAAACCCGATGATGGCGTTCATGGGGGTACGGATTTCGTGGCTCATATTGGCCAGAAAGTCTGCCTTGGTTTTGGCGGCAGAGTCAGCTTCCTGTCTGGCCACATCAAGATCCTCCAGAATGTTTAACATCGCCTTCTTAGCTTTGTCCATCTCTCCGATTTGATTATGCAGATCATCAGTCGTTCTTTTTCGTTCCTGAAAGGAGGTTTGCAACTGCTCAGTCATACTGTTGAAGGCCGCGGAGAATTCACCCATAAAGCTGACTTGCTGACTGAAATCACCCGCGGCAACCTGTTTGGTGATCCAGGTCAGGTTTCTCAGGCTGGCATGTAGCGTCTTGAGCGACTGGAAGATGATCATGTTTCCCCGCGGCGGCTCAACATTGATCTCTCCCCGCCCCAGATGATATACAAAAT
>JALNVY010000325.1 GCA_023231165.1 Syntrophales bacterium
ACGGGCTGCCGGATCATGGTCACCCTTCTCCATGCCATGAAGAAACGTGGCAAGACCCTGGGTCTGGCCACTCTCTGCGGCGGCGGCGGCGTGTCCATGGCCACGGCCCTCGAAATGATGTAATACAACGGGGGAATGGCGCCCCCTCTTCGAAGAGGAACTAAGCTTGTGACATTGGTACGACTTAAAAAGAAAGGGATGGGGGCCTTTTGGAACTGCCTGGGGATTTCTTTTTTTGTAGCACTGCCGTTGATGACGGAGGTCTGTTTCGCTGCCGGTGACGCTGTTCATGACATTGGACGGCACCTGCCGGTCTGGACGGTGATCCCCTTCGGCGGGATACTCCTCTCCATCGCCCTCTGCCCGCTCCTGGCGCCCCGCTTCTGGCATCATCATTTCGGCAAAGCGGCGGCGTTCTGGACCCTGGCCTTTGCTGTGCCATTTCTTGTATATTTCAAGGAGATAGCGGCATATGAGATCCTCCATATTCTCCTGGTGGATTATATCCCCTTCATAATTCTCCTGTGGGGGCTCTTTACCATTGCCGGAGGGATTGCCGTCAGCGGCTCGCTGAAGGGCACGCCAATAGTGAACACCATCCTGCTTCTCATCGGTACGATCCTGGCCTCCTGGGTGGGAACCACCGGGGCCTCCATGGTTATGATCAGACCGCTCCTGCGGGCCAACAAAGAGCGGGTGAAAAAAGCGCATATCATTTGCTTTTTTATCTTCCTGGTGGCCAACATCGGCGGTTCCCTAACCCCTCTGGGGGACCCGCCCCTCTTTCTGGGCTTTCTCCACAACGTCCCCTTTTTCTGGGTGACGACCAGTGTCCTGCCCCATATGCTTCTGGCCACGGTCATCCTGTTGGCGGTGTTTTTTGGGATTGACCGTTACCACTACGGTCGGGAGGAAACGTTGCCCCGGGAAGAAGAAACGAAGACGCCGATCCGCATCGAGGGTCTTTACAACTTTCTGTTTTTGGCGGGGGTGATCGGCATCATCCTGGTCAGCGGTTACTGGCGGCCGGGACACATCTCCATCTTCGGCATCGAGATGCATTACCAGAATCTCCTTAGGGACGCCGTCATTATCATCCTGGGCCTCCTTTCCCTCTATGCAACCCCGCAACGGCTGCGGCAGGCCAACGATTTCAGCTGGGGGCCGATAAAGGAGGTGGCCAAGCTCTTTGCCGGAATTTTTATCACCATCATCCCGGCCCTGGCGATCCTCAAAGCGGGTTCCCAGGGTGCCCTGGCCTGGCTCGTTACGTCCGTAAATACGCCGGCCCACTATTTCTGGGCCTCCGGCATATTGTCCTCCTTTCTGGACAACGCCCCTACCTATCTGACCTTCTTCAATATGTCCCTGGGCCGCCTCGGGCTGAGTGAAGCCATGATCCCGGCGGCGCTGGCGACGGGTACAGCGGCGTCCAATCCACAGTTTATCGCCTATCTCACGGCAATCGCCGCCGGTTCCGTGTTCATGGGGGCCAATACCTACATCGGGAACGCCCCCAATTTCATGGTAAAATCCATTGCCGAGGAGGCGGGGGTAAAAATGCCGAGTTTTTTCGGTTACATGTTCAAATATTCCATCCCCATTCTTATTCCGGTTTTTATCATCATAACGTACATATTTTTCTGACCAGGAGGCAGGGACCATGAACGGCCATTATTTTGAGGTCATCATCGCGGGGCATCATGAATATATCAAGGGTTTTATCAGCGGCTTTATCACGGGGAGTGGCCTCCGCTGGGAGGCCTTCTTCGGGGAAGACTACGATTTCGATGAGGAAAACGTCATCGAAATGCTGGGGCGCCTGGTCGGTATCCGGGATGAGCATACGGTGATTGTCGTGGAGTCCCAGTTGCTCAATATCCTTAAAGAGTTGTTGGACAGGCAGGGAAGAACGAGGGACCTGAAAATACTTTCCATCCGCGAGATCAAGGAAGAGTCCTTCACCTTTTCCATCCGGACCTTTTCCCGGGAAAGCGGGGAAAAACTCGATCGGATCCTCAGCGAGGCCTCTTCGGTACTGAAAATCACGCCGCCCTATGCCCCCCGGGAGCAAGAAATACCAGAAGGGAAGGGCGTTGAAGCCTATGCCCCCCTCCATGATTATGAATTCCAGGCCCGGGGGAGCATTGCGGGGGAGTGCGGCGAAGTGTTCCGGTGCTATGGGAAATTGAAGCGATACGAAGTGGTCGAGCTAGGTCCCATGGAGATCGCCTTTGTAGAATAGGTTATGGGGAGGGTCAAAAACGATAAAAAATCATATTCCAAGCCGATCATTTATTCCAAATGACAGCAGCAAATAGAACAAAGCCTTACAAACGCTTCCATCTTCCCAACGATCCCCTTCCGGAATGGATAATCCGCTGGTCTATTTCTCCGTGTCCGTAGCCCATCGCCAAGTAAACATGGACTCCTTGTTCCGGTAAGCATTCCGGTTATCCTCACAGCAACTCCCGGAGCTGTCTTATCTGAAAACAAGTCCTACATTTTCAGCATCGCCGCGTAACTTTTACCAGGTCGTCAATCTTAATAGTTTCATATGCCGGGAGATGCGATGATGATTTCCTTCAGTCATGACGCATATGCTTCATTGTCCCGAAGATGCCTTATTGATCGTATCCTTACCGTATGGCGGCGGCAGGGAATCTATTCTGCTTTTCGGCAAACAAATGCTTTGCTCTATTTCCTCCGGAGCGCAGCCGGCAGCGTATTTGTAATAATAGTAATATCAAACAGATGCAATGCATACATGAGACGGCATGTTCCTTGCTTCCAGCGATGTAT
>JALNVY010000326.1 GCA_023231165.1 Syntrophales bacterium
CATCGCCGACCGTTTCGGCGAACCCTATGTTTCCCTCAAATTCAACGCCCAGGGGGCCCAGGATTTTGACCGGATTACGGGAGAAAACGTCAAAAAGCGACTGGCCATCGTCCTCGACGGCGTCATCCATTCCGCCCCGGTAATCCAGGAACGTATCTCCGGCGGCAACGCCCAGATTACGGGCTCCTTCACCATGGACGAGGCAAAGGACCTGGCTATCGTTCTCCGGGCCGGCGCCCTGCCCGCCCCCGTCACTATCCTTGAGGAAAGAACCGTCGGGCCGTCCCTCGGGCAGGACTCCATCGACAAAGGGCTCTGGTCAACCATCATCGGTCTGATGCTCGTCGTCCTGTTCATGATGATCTACTATAAGGCTTCCGGTCTGGTTGCAAATTTCGCCCTGATTTTAAATATCGTCATTCTCTTTGGAACCCTGGCCGCCTTCCGGGCGACCCTGACCCTGCCGGGCATCGCCGGCATCGTCCTGGTCATCGGTATGGCCGTGGATGCCAATGTGTTGATTTTTGAAAGAATCCGTGAGGAAGTCCGGGCCGGCAAGACACCACGGGCCGCAATCGAAGCAGGTTACGGCAAGGCCTTTCTGACCATTCTGGACTCCAATGTAACAACCCTGATTGCCGCACTCTTTCTTTTCGGTTTCGGCACCGGCCCCGTTAAGGGTTTCGCCGTCACCCTGACCATTGGTATCATTGCGAGCATGTTCACGGCCATATTTGTTACCCGGATAATCTTCGATTACTTTGTCTGGAACCGTAAGATCCAGACGATCAGCGTGTAAGGAGTTCATTCATGGAATTTATCAAACCGGATATCAACTTCGACTTTGTCGGCAAAATGAAAGTGGCCTTCGCCATCTCCATGGCCATGATCATTATCAGTTTTGCATCTATCGCCTGGCATGGAGGCCTGAATTACGGTATCGACTTTGCCGGAGGCACCCTGGTCCAGGTTAAGTTCAACGTCCCATTCAGCATTGACAAGATCCGCGAGGCCTTCCGGCCCATGGGCATTCAGAATAGCATCATTCAACAATACGGTCCCCAGGAAATCGTGGTCAGAATCCCCGAGGGGGCCTCTGATCTCAAAGGTTTGTCGGGAAGGGTGGAAGAGGCCCTGGGCAATGCCTTCGGGAAGAACGCCGTCGAAATGCGGCGGGTGGAAATGGTAGGTCCCAAGGTGGGAAAAGACCTGACTAAAAAGGCACTCCTAGCGATTATGTTCTCCTGGATCGGAATGCTGATCTATATAGCCTGGCGTTTTGAATTCCGTTACGCCGTCGGCGGGATTCTGGCCCTCGTCCATGACACGATCATCACCGTCGGTGTCTTTTCCCTCCTGAACAAGGAGTTCGACCTGACCATCGTCGCGGCGCTCCTGACTATTATCGGTTATTCGATCAACGACACCATCGTCGTCTTCGACCGGATCCGGGAAAACTCAAGCAAATACATCAAGCAACCATTAAGCGAAGTCATTAACGGCAGCATTAACCAGACCTTGAGCCGGACGATCCTGACCTCCTTAACCGTTATCATCGTCCTTGTGGCCCTGTTTTTCTTCGGCGGCCCGGTAATCCACGACTTCGCCTTTGCCCTAATCGTCGGCATCGTGGTCGGGACTTACTCGTCAATTTTTATCGCCTCCCCGATCGTTCTGGCCTGGGAATGGTGGAGGCCTTCTAAAACGAGAAGGAAAAAATAAATTGTCACCCCTGGAAATCATCGGCGTCAGCCTCTTTATAATTGTTCTTTTTTTAGGGTTCTTTTCGATTATTTTCGGGCTGCCGGGAACCATCGTCATTGCCGCCGACGTTATCATCTATGCCCTGGTCACCGGCTTCAACCCGATTGGCTGGAAGGTGATCCTGGTCATGATAGTTCTCGCGGTCCTTGCAGAAACGCTGGAATTTTTTATCGGTATGTCTGTGGCCTTACAGTTTGGCCTGTCCGTGAAAGGGTTCTGGGCGTCCATTGTTGGAAGCATGATCGGGGCGACGCTGCTGACCCCCTTCTTTCTGGGCTTCGGGGCTATTGCCGGGGCATTTTTAGGGGGATTCGCCGGGGTATTCACTGTGGAAATGATCAGGCAGCAGCGGATGAAACCAGCCTTTCGGGCCGGCTATGGAATGATCCTGGGGCGGATAGCGGGGATTTGTGTAAAAGGGTCTCTCGCCTTTACGATGGTCGTCATTTCACTGACCACTATTTACTCATGACGGCTTCGCCGTCTTAATGATCGATTTGCGGAATTTTTACCGCAAATCTGTAACCATATAAAGCATATCGAGGAATGAAACGGCATTATGACTAAAACCAAATCTAAAATTCAGGAATACGCAGAAGCAATAATCATTGCCATTCTCATTGCCTTTTTCATTCGCACCTTCGTGGTACAGGCCTTCAAGATCCCTTCCGGATCCATGAAACCGACTTTGCTTATCGGCGACCACATCCTGGTGAGCAAATTCAGTTACGGAGTCAAGATCCCCTATTTCCGTAACACCCTGATCCCGATCAGCGACCCCAAAAGAGGGGAAATAGTCGTTTTTATTTATCCCGAAGACAGGTCAAAGGATTTCATCAAGAGGGTTGTCGGGGTAGGCGGGGACACCATCGAGATCAAAAGCAAAAAGATCTTCCTCAATGGCATGCCCTATGAGGATAAGCACGGCGTCTATATTGATGACTTCATCATCCCCGGAGCCATCCAGCCCCGTGACAATTTCGGACCCGTTACGGTCCCCAAGGGCGCCATTTTTACCATGGGAGACAACCG
>JALNVY010000327.1 GCA_023231165.1 Syntrophales bacterium
CCTGACCAGGGTCTTCAATAATTACGGCGACAACAGCAAAATGTTGAAAGGAAAGGAAGGCCTGAAAGGGGATGATCTGCGGGAAGGCCTGGCCTGCGTCATCAGCGTCAAGCTGAAGAATCCCCAGTTCGAGGGACAGACCAAGACGAAACTCGGAAACAGCGAGGTCAAGGGGCTTGTCGAGGGCATCGTCTATGAAAAGATCGGGGCATACCTGGAAGAGAACCCCCTGGTGGCCAAGCAGCTTATCGCCAAGTGTCTGGAAGCTTCCCGGGCCAGGGATGCGGCCCGCCGGGCCAGAGAACTGACGCGGCGAAAAAGCGCTTTGGAAGTCGGTTCGCTACCGGGAAAATTGGCGGATTGCCAGGAAAAGGATCCGGCAAGAAGCGAGATATACCTTGTCGAAGGGGATTCCGCCGGCGGCTCGGCGAAGCAGGGCCGGGATCGAAAATTTCAGGCCATTTTACCCCTCCGGGGCAAGATTCTCAATGTCGAGAAGGCCCGCTTTGACAAGATGCTCCAGAGCGAAGAGATCAGGGTCATCATCACGGCCCTGGGAGCGGGTATCGGCGAGGAAGATTATGACATCAGCAAGGTCCGTTACCATAAGGTCATCATCATGTCCGATGCCGATGTGGACGGCCTCCATATCCGCACCCTCCTTTTGACCTTCTTCTTCCGTCACATGCGGGAGGTAATCGAACGGGGTTACCTCTATATCGCCCAGCCGCCGCTGTTCCGAATCGCCGACAAGAAAAAGGAAGTTTATATCCACAATGAAGAGAAGATGCAGGAGTATATTCTGGACAACGGTGTCGGTAAGACCAGCCTCATCGTCCGGAACAACGGAGGCGCCGACGTACCCATTACCGGCAACCGCCTCCTCAACCTGATCAAGAAGGCCATGCGGATCGAAAGTGTTCTGGATAAGTTCGTCAAAGAAGATAAGGACCGCGATATTGTTAGTGTCCTCGCCGCCGATCCCGGTTTTGCCGAGCATGACTTCCGTTCGGAAGAAGCCCTGCAGGGCGTGACGAAACGGACGGCGCTGGCAGTGGGAGAAAAGGTTATTTCCAGCGAGGTAGTGGTTGACCCGGACCGGGGAGGTATGAAGATGACCTTCACGGTTACCCTGGATGGTCTCGAGACTCTCACCTGTATCGATCGCGATCTCTTTCACAACCCGAAATTTACGGAAATCAGGGTTTTGCTAAGCGGCCTGTCCGTAATGGGCGAGCTTCCCTATCAGGTTCAGTTTGAAGAAGGCGGAGCTGCTCAGGAACTTTTCTCTCTGACCGAACTCATTGATTTTGTCACGAATGCCGGCAAAAAATCCCTTTCCGTCCAGAGGTATAAAGGTCTTGGAGAAATGAACCCCGGCCAGCTCTGGGAAACGACGATGGATCCGGAGAAAAGGACTTTGCTCCAGGTACGGGTAGATGACGCCGTCGTTGCCGATGAAATCTTTACCACCCTCATGGGTGACCAAGTGGAACCTCGTAAGGAATTCATTTATAAAAACGCCCTTTATGTTACGAATCTGGATCTGTAATCTGAATATATCCCATTATTTAATTTTTTTCAGGAGTCTCAAGAACTATGGATGATCTCTTTCAAAAGAACCTTCCCGTCAATATCGAAGACGAAATGAAGAAGTCCTATATGGCCTATGCCATGACCGTCATTATCGGGCGGGCCGTTCCCGACGTCCGGGACGGTCTGAAGCCCGTCCATCGCCGGGCGCTGTTCGCCATGCACGAGATGGGTAACCGCTGGAACCGTCCCTACAAGAAATCGGCGCGTATCGTCGGTGATATTATCGGTAAGTATCACCCCCACGGGGATACGGCGGCCTACGACACCATCGTGCGCATGGCCCAGGACTTCAGCATGCGTTACCTCCTCGTTGATGGCCAAGGTAACTTCGGTTCCGTGGACGGGGATCCGCCGGCGGCCATGCGGTATACGGAAGTCCGGATGGCGAGGATTACCGAGGAAATCCTCGCTGATCTGGAAAAGGATACGGTTGACTTTATTCCTAATTACGACGAGTCCCTCGCAGAACCCGTGGTCATGCCGTCCAAGATCCCCACACTTCTATTGAACGGCACCGCCGGCATCGCCGTGGGGGTGGCAACGAATATCCCCCCCCATAACCTTCGGGAGGTTATCGCGGGAACGATTGCCCTCATCCGTAATCCGGACCTGAGTATTGATGAGCTCATTGCCTATATTCCGGGGCCGGACTTTCCGACGGCCGGGTTTATCAACGGCAGAGATGGTATCCTGTCGGCCTACCGGACGGGTCGGGGCAGCATCCGTGTCCGCGCCCGGGCCATGATCGAAAGAAACGCCCGGAACGACCGGGAGAGCATCGTGGTGACCGAGCTTCCCTATCAGGTTAACAAGGCCAATCTCATTGAAAAGATATCGGAATTGGTCAAGGAAAAGAAGATCGAGGGTATCGCCGACCTGCGGGATGAATCGGACCGGGACGGCATCCGCGTGGTCCTGGATCTCAAGCGGGACGAGGTCTCCGGCGTCATCCTCAATCAGCTCTACAAGCACACCCAGATGGAGACGACCTTCGGTGTTACCATGCTGGCCATTGACAACAAGCAGCCCCGAGTCTTCAATCTGAAGGAAATCCTCAGGAGCTTTATTGATTTTCGGAAGCAGGTGGTCGTCCGACGGACCCGCTTCGACCTGGCGAAGGCCACAGATCGTGCCCATATCCTGGCCGGGCTGATCATCGCCCTGACCAACATCGACGCCGTCGTCGCCGTCATCAAGGC
>JALNVY010000328.1 GCA_023231165.1 Syntrophales bacterium
AGATGTAAGAGATGAGGTAACTGCCCGAGGCGGCAAGGTTCACCCCAACAACTTTATTGATCTCGAAGGTGTGGGACAGACCCAGCAAGATATACCAGATCTGGGTACTGTCAAAGGACCGCGCCACCTTGAGATTGGGAGAAAGGATCGTGTTTAAACCTAGCGACAGGGAGACCTCCTGGTCATCCTTCTGGTCCGGTCCAGCGCCGGTGTTGTCCGAGTTCCAATAGGCGGCGTTTACGAAATAGGCATAAGCGATCCCTGCATTCATGATTCCAATTTTTTGAATCTCATCCTAACCATCCTTAATTTTTTATCTGCTGCCCGTTGCCTGAATGCTCGCCATATAACCGATTTATGGTTAAAAATAAAGCGAGTATACAGAGGGATGGACAAGCTCTTAACTTTCGCTTGACGTTTACGGCAGTAAACGGCAATAAATAGCGTTTGGGGTAAACGGATTTTCGACTCAGCGCCGGCCGGGGCCGAGGCCCTAGCCAGAAAGCAGTAAGTGACGGCTCTTCTCAAAGACATGATCGAGTTGGATCGGAATAACGTTATCAGCGTAACACAAATGGAAGAAGGGCATATAGAAGTCGAAGGAGGAATCCTTGCGAAAATGACCGATAAAAGTTCTCATAAAAGATTCTCCGAAATTCTCGCTCCCAAGGAGTGGATCTCCCGAGGCAAGATCCGCCTGATGGGGGGATGGGATGTCTTCGTGAACGCCATCATAAACTTCGACAAGAACGGTAATGCAAACCAGGCAGCAGCCATTGCCCTTTACTCCATTCTTTCCTTTATCCCCATGTTCATTTTGACCATCATCATGGTAAATCAGATTCTTGGCGCCTTTCCTCATGTTCAACGCGAAATGCTGGAAGGCGTAAAAAAATTGAGTCCCTATTTTTCCGGCCCCCTTCTTGATCAGCTTGGCGGCGTCGAGGAAAAGAAGCACGTACTGGGTTGGGTTGGAATCATCACCCTGATCTGGTTTTCCTCCATGATTTTCGGGGCTATTGAAACAGCCATGGGCATGATCTTCCATTCCCACCGTCGCCGTAATTACCTGGCATCGAAAATTCTGGCTATTGCCATGATTCCTGCCGCCTGGGCGGTTGCGGTGGCCAGTATCATCGTTACCTATGTAGTCGCACTTCTCGCCAAACAACCATTGTTAGCAGAAACAGTTTTCCAGAACTTTCCCATGATTAAGGGTGTTTTCTTCCAGTATGCCATCCCGTTCCTGGTCACGGTACTATTCTTCACCATTCTGTATAAAGTTATTCCCACAGGAAAGATCCCCATGGGGATTGCCATCACGGGGGGGGCGATCTTTTCCGCCCTCATGGAGGTTGCCAAACATTTTTTTGCATGGTATGTCGCCAACTATACTCGCTATAATGTGATCTTCGGTTCCCTGGAAACTGTCGTCATCCTTGTGATCTGGGTATTCTACATCGCCCTGATTCTGCTTTTCTGCGCCGAGCTGATGGCTTCCTTCATGAGAAGGGATTTGATCCTCCTGCAAAAGGCCTTCTTCAACTTCAAGCCTGGCAAAAAATGGTTGGCCCTGGATGAGAGGCTCTTCCATAAGTTCGGCCGCATGTACCCCAGGAACGCCTATGTCTTTCAAGAAGGCGATGCAGGCAACGAGATGTACTATATCCTGTCCGGAAGGATACAACTGGAAAAGACGTTAGGGACAACAACAAAAAAATTGGCCGATATGGGGCCGGGCAATTATTTTGGTGAAATAGCAGCGCTTATCGAGGCCAAGAGAACTGCATCGGCGAAGGCAAGCGAGGACACAGACCTGGCGGTAATAGACGGGGATACTTTCCGAAGCCTGCTGAGAGAAAGCGACGACGCCTCCCTCCTCATGCTCAAGGAATTTTCCCGCCGGATTAAGAATAGCAATGAAGCCCTCGAAGATACGATTCATTCCTGGCTCCGCCTGATCATAATGGTGTATTTCCTGAAAAACGATCCCTTTCCCCAAAAGTGGGATCCCATTGCCGAATTGACATCCCTCACCGGAAAAGACGATAGCGAGATAGAATACATCCTCGATGAACTCAATCAGTCAGGCGTCCTGCAGTATCAGGAGGACAGAATTGCCGGTTTTGACAAGGAAAAGGCCTGGCAGATCATTTTCAAATAAGAGGACCAAGAGGGGGTCAGACTTACTAATAGACATTTGAAATCAAATGTCTATTAGTAAGTCTGACCCCCTATCAAATTTAAGGGGGCATGGTTTGATGTGAAGATGCGGGGAACCCGATTAAGGATTGCAGCAATCGCCGGATGCTTCTTGACCTCCTCGGCGATAAAGCGCCTCACCTCCCGCCGGTTCCACCCCTGGGGATGTTCAAAATCCGTATAGAGAGAAAGATCGCCCGTGGAGAAGGGCCGAGTCACAAGATCTACGGCGGCAAAAACGGGCATGTTGAAGATCGCCACGTTTAGGAAATCTATCCAGGGGCTGTTCGCCACGACATATTCCCGGGTCAGGCAAGCGGCGGAACGGTCCTCGGCGGGGGTCCCAAAGAGTAGATAAACATAGGTCCCGATACCTGCCTCCTTCAGATTCCTGAGGACTCGGGAGGCCATCTGTAGGGAAATCCCTTTCTCCAGAACATCAAGAACTTTCTGATCTCCCGATTCCAGGCCCAACTTCAGCATTACACACCCGGCGTCATGCAAACGACGACAAAATGCCGGGTCCGCCATCTCTTCCGTAATACGGACAAACCCATACCAGGGCACCCTGTTCCGTTGTTCGGCAAGGGCAG
>JALNVY010000329.1 GCA_023231165.1 Syntrophales bacterium
ACAACGCAGGAACCGGGGGTCAGATGTCTTCCCGCTAGAGCTGAGGCGCCGCGAATAGCGCTGAGATCGGGAATTCGGGAACCGTCGATCGGAGTGGGAACAGCCACGATAATCAGACGGCACTCGGCAAGTATGCGGGGGTCGCTAGTGAATGTCACCGCTGCGGCCTTCATCTGTTCAAGGGTGATTTCAAGGGTCTGGTCGAATCCCTGTCGCAGTTCCTTGATCCGGGAATCTTTGACATCGAAACCGATGACAGAAAAATGATGGGAAAGATGAACTGCAAGGGGCAGGCCGACATAGCCTAACCCGACTACGGCGATTTTCTCGGAATGGGCGACAAAATTTTCAAGTTTCGGTCTTATGATCATGGCAAATCTGTTCCTTACAGGTTTTTGAGGGTTGAGGCGCAGGCTGCCAGGGTCTCGTCCATGTCCTCATGGTTATGGGCCAGAGAAAGGAACCATGCCTCAAACTGGGACGGGGGCAGACTAGTGCCGTTTTTCAGCATTCCCCGGAAGAAGCGGGCAAACATTTCCGTATCCGCACGGCTTGCCGAGGCAAAGTCGCTTACAGGTTCAGAGGTAAAAAATACGGTAAACATGGAACCAATTCTATTTATAGTAACGGGAACTCCCTGACCGGCGAATAAAGATTTCATCTCTTCGCAGAGACTGAAGGCAAGGCGATCCATGGCTTCGTAGCAATCATTACTGTGCCGCAAGAGCGACAAGGTGGCAAGGCCGGCGGTCATGGCCAGCGGGTTTCCGGACAGAGTTCCCGCCTGATAAACAGGACCGATAGGGGCCAGCTGTTCCATGATGATCCGCTTGCCTCCGACTGCTCCTACGGGAAGACCGCCGCCGATTATCTTTCCCAGACAAGTCAGATCCGGGTCGATACCGGCGATTCCCTGGTAGCCCCCCCAAGTTAAACGGAACCCGGTAATGACCTCGTCGAAAATCAGTAGACTGTCATGTGCCTTTGTAAGTTCACGCAACTTCTCAAGAAAACCTGGATGGGGCGTTACGACGCCCATATTACCGGCTACCGGTTCTACAATGACCCCGGCGATTTCCTGTCCGTGTTCCTCAAAAACATTTGCAATTGATGCCTGATCATTGAAGGGGACGGTGAGCGTCAGTTCCGCAAGATGTTTCGGGATGCCCGGGCTGCCGGGAATTCCCAGGGTGGCGACGCCGGATCCCGCTTTGACAAGCAAAGAATCGGCATGTCCGTGATAACAGCCTTCAAATTTAACGATTTTCTCCCGGCCCGTAAAGGCCCGGGCTAGGCGGATAGCCGTCATTACCGCTTCCGTCCCCGAGCTCATCATGCGCACCATCTCGATGGAAGGAAAAGCCTCGATGATCAGTTCGGCAAGACCAACTTCCAGGGGCGTCGGGGCGCCATAGCTTGTTCCTTTTCCGGCCTGGTCTTTAATGGCCTCGACAACCGCTGGATGGGCATGGCCCAGAATCAGAGGGCCCCAGGACATGACATAGTCTACATATTCCCGGCCATCGACATCGGTGATTCGCGCACCGTGGGCTTCACGCATGAATACCGGCTGGCCTCCCACGGCCTTGAAGGCGCGGACGGGGCTGTTTACACCCCCGGGGATAATTTTTTTTGCCTGTTCGAATAACTGAGTCGACATTTCGTTCATGTGAAGTACTCCATAGAGCTCTTTTTCAGTTCCTCCTCGCTCAGCAGGATCTGATAGTCCGGGATGCCCAGTCTTACCGCGATATCATGGATGAATGACTCCGGATCAGTGTCTTTCAGGTGGATCATGCAGAATAAATTAAACTTCTCCAGAAAAAAAGGCGTCCTTTCATAGCAATGGGTGATTTCTCGCAGTGATGCCAGAGCCTTCCCGACTTCATCCATTCTTTCTTCCGGGACCGCCCATACGACCATGGCATTTCTGGTGAAACCTATCTTCTGGTGCCGGACGATGGCGCTGAATTTCCGAATCCACCCAAGACTCATGAAATCACGGGTAATCTGTAGGACATCCTCTTCGGTTGTGCCTGTGACATTGGCAATGTCCTGAAACGGACGGCTTACGGTGAAAATATCCTTCTGCAGGCGCCGGGCAATCTGCTTTTCCATGTCTGAAATCATGATCCTCACATACGACGAACAAATCATCGTGCTATCATTTCAGGCAGCCTATATCATATTTTACGGTGAATACAAAAGGAATTGACATTAAACGGAGATGGCCGTGCCGCTGATGACACACAGCGATACAGGCCTGTTGAAGTGTTTAAATATTTCTTGACAATTTCTTCCTACTTTTATATGCACGAGGGCATAAATGGGGTTGTTTTCTTATTATGAGACCCTGGAAAGTATGATGATAAGGAGGTGATGATCGGGCAGGAATACAAATAGACGGAATCAGTGTTGGTCAATATTAAACAAATTTAATCAAAAGGAGGAAAACAATGAAGAAAGGTTTGGTAAGAGGGATTCTGGGCATGGTGTTGGTACTGGTGATTGCTCCGCTGGCGATGGCTGCAGAAGCGGCTGCTCCTGGTGGTGCGATTGATTACACCAAAGCGATCATCCTGGGTTGCAGTGTCATCGCTGCTGGTTTGGCCATGGGAGTCGGAGCTGTGGGCGCTGGTCTCGGTCTTGGTCAGGCTACAAGTGGTGCGAACAATGCGGTGGGTAGAAATCCGGAAGCCCAGGGTAAAATTATGCTTACCATGATGGTCGGTATGGCCATGACAGAATCAGTCGCTATTTACGCGCTGGTTGTTTCGCTCGTCATCCTGTAT
>JALNVY010000330.1 GCA_023231165.1 Syntrophales bacterium
GAAGACGGCAACAGTGGTCGTGTCGTACTCGTCCGCCCCACCACAGATCATGGCATCCTGCATCCCGTATTTGACCATTTCATAGCCGTAGCCGATGGACTGGCTGCTCGTCGTGCAGGCCGTGGAAGAGGAGATGACGCGGCCGGTGATGCCGAACATCTTCGTAATATTGACGGCCGTCGTATGGACCATCGATTTCAGGTAGTCGACGGCGCCGATGGAAGCGTACCCCGCTTGGGACCCACTGAAAAAGGTCTTGTAAATCCCCCGCTGGACCGTGGGGCTGCCATGGGTCGAACCGAAGGCCACACCCAAGCGGCCGCCCGTAACAAAGGCCTCATCGAGACCGGCGCTCGCGAGCACTTCCTTCGCCACCTGGCAGGCGTAATAGGCCACCGGTCCCATGGTTTTGCGGTACTGGCGCTTGAAATCGTAGGTGATGGGATAGTCGACGGTCCCGAAAACCTTGGAGTGGATATAGGGCGACAACACATCATCCTCCCGGAGGACCTTGACGCCCGAGATCCCGTTCATCAGACTGTCAAGAATCTCCACCCTGGTACGGCCGATGGGAGTAATGGCAGAACACGCTGTAATTACGACTCTTCTTTCCATAATACTCCTTTAAACTCACGGGTGATCACGTAATCCCACCTCTCACTTGCCCATTGCCTCCTGCATATTTACCTCGCTTTAGCCAGGGATTCGACATAATCGCAAACCTGATTGAGGTTCTGGATATCCATCGCCCGCTTTTTTTCCTCCTGGGTCAGTTCAGAACCGAGGAGATTCTCGATTTCCAGGAGTAACTCGATGGCATCGATACTGTCGAAACCATGTATTTCTCGCAAGTTGTCTTCCATGCCCGGATTTTCAATTTCAAATTCCTTGCGGAAAAATTCCAGGATGGCGGTTTTGATCTCTTCACGTGTCATAGGGTTTATCGGGCACTCCAATCTAGAATATTCCGCTCAGGCGGGAAAGGTCTTCCAAAGTTGCACGGTCTTCTGGTCAACGGCCACAGGCTTTCCCGACAAATTGAGGGCGCAGTGTTTCGTGAATCCTTTGCAGACGATCGCTCCGGATTCGCCATGGGTGATAACGTAATCGAAACGGAGCTTCACCCGCTCCAGCTCGGCCGGCCGGGTATGGATCCGCATGGGATCGTCATAGTGGAGGGGCTCGTAGAATTGAATCCCCAGATCGATGATGGGATAAACATAGCCGCTGTCTTCAATTTCTTTGTACGGGTAGGCCGCATCCCGCATCAGGGAAGTGCGCCCGTACTCGAAATAACGCAGGTAATTGGCGTGGTAGACAACGGTAGACCGGTCCGTATCTACATACAGGATGCGATTAAGCGACAGGTGCCAGCAAAGTCCCGTTTCCCGATCCCGGACAAAACAGGCATCCGTCTCCAACGCTTCCGGCCTGAAAGGTCGCGGCTTCATCCTACACTCCCCGGAACAGTATACAGCAGTTAGTTCCCCCAAACCCGAAGGCGTTCGACAGGGCGATCTCATGATGGACTCGCCGGGCCTCGTGGGGGACAAAGTCCAGACCTTCAAACTGGGGGTCGGGAAGATAATTGATCGTGGGAAGAATCACCCCCCGCTGCATCCCCTCGATGGTCAAAGCGTCTTCGATGGCCGCGGCCCCGCCCAGGGTATGGCCGATCTGGGACTTGTTCGACGAAATGGGAATATGGCGCAATCCTTTGCCGAAGACGGCTCGCAGACATTCCACTTCCGCCGCATCTCCCCTGGCGGTCGAGGTTCCGTGGGCATTGATATAATGAACATCGGCCGGCGTCAATTCGGCATCGTCAATAGTTTCCCGGATCGCCCGGATAATCGTTTCCGGTTTGGGCCGGGTAAAATGATAGGCATCGGAGGTCCAGCCGACGCCGATAACCTCCGCCTTGGCCTGGAGACCGTGCGCGCCGATTGCCTCTTCGGCGGCCAGAACGACGACGCCTCCCCCCTCGGCAAAGACAAACCCCTTCCGGTCACGACTGAATGGCCGGGACGCCTGGGAGGGATCATTGTACGCCCGGTCCTGGGCCGTAATTTTAATGGTCGCGTTCATATTGGCAAATCCGTGAATGATTTCCGGCATAATCGGCATGTCCACGCCGCCCGCCAGGACAAAGTCGCAATCGCCGTCCCGGATCATCCGCGCGCCGATCCCGATGGCGTGATTCCCGGAGGCGCAAGCACCCTGGGGCGAAAAGATGGGACCCGTAAATCCCATGAGCATCCCCGCCTTTCCCGACGGCAGGTTGGCGCAAAGATTGGGCAGCAAATAGGGGCTCACCTTCAGGGGACCGCCGTCCCGCATGTTTCCCACGGCAATTCCGAAGGCGTCGGTGCCGTTGATGGCCGAACCGATCAGGCAGGCCGTCCGGGGGCTCGTCTCCTTGTCCATCTGGAGCCCCGCATTTTCCATGGCCTCCTTGACGACGGCCATAGTAAGGATGACAAAGGAGGCGTTCCAGTTGTATACTTCCTTCTTGCCGGAAAAAGGGAAAGCCCGGGGATCCCAGTCGGGGATCTCGCCCACCACGTTACACAGGGATTCCACCTGGCATCGGGTGACCTTGCGAAATCCGGCCTCCCCTCGCACGGCCCGCTCCCACGTTTGGGCAAAGGTTTTCCCCAGGGGCGTCGCCGCACCGTAGCCAATGACAAAAACTTTTCGGTTCCTCGGTGCTCTCATCTAATCCGGTTTACCCTATCCCATCCGGCGCAGAACAATGCAGGCATTGCAGCCGCCGAATCCAAAAGC
>JALNVY010000331.1 GCA_023231165.1 Syntrophales bacterium
CCTGTCCGGCGGCCCGGCCAGCATTTACGAAAAGAACAGTCCCCGGGTCGATGCCGGCATTTTCACCCTGAGCATTCCGGTCCTGGGAATCTGTTACGGTCTCCAGTTCATGGTCCATACCCTCGGGGGCGACGTTATTGCCGCTGCAAAACGGGAATACGGATTTGCGGAGCTACAGATAATCAGACAGGACGGCATATTTACAGATGTCGAAAAGACCACGAAATGCTGGATGAGTCACGGTGATACAATCGGTAAGCTACCGAAAGGATTCAATATCACCGCTTCGACACCGAATACCCCCGTGGCGGCTGCGGAGGATCGAAAGCGGCGACTCTACGGTCTTCAGTTCCATCCGGAAGTAGTCCATACCCCGGAAGGAAAGAAAATCCTGGGCAACTTCCTCTTTGCCGTCTGTGGGTGTAAAGAGAAGTGGACCATGAAATCCTTCGCCCGGGAAGCGATAGACGAAATCCAATCCCAGGTCGGTGACGGCAAGGTCATCCTGGGTTTAAGCGGGGGCGTTGATTCCTCCGTCGCCGCTGTCCTGATCCACCGGGCCATGGGAAACCAATTGACCTGCGTTTTTGTTGATAACGGCGTCCTCAGGCAGGGAGAAGCGGAAAAGGTTCAGGAGGTCTTCCAAAAGCATTTCCAGATGAAGCTGCGGTTCGTAAGGGCCAGAAAGATCTTTTTGGACCGCTTGCGGGGAGTCGAAAATCCGGAGAAGAAGCGCAAGATCATCGGCAGGGCCTTCATTGAAATATTCGAAGAAGAGGCGAAGAAAATAAAAGGTGTTGAGTATTTAGCTCAGGGAACCCTCTATCCCGATATCATTGAATCCCGTTCCACCTTCGGCGGCCCCAGCGCCGTGATCAAGTCCCATCACAATGTCGGCGGGCTTCCGAAAAAGATGAAACTGAAACTTGTGGAACCGCTGAAACACCTCTTCAAGGACGAGGTCCGTCTCCTGGGAAAGGAACTGGGCCTTCCGGAGGAAATGGTCTGGCGCCAGCCCTTCCCCGGCCCGGGATTAGCCATCCGGATTATCGGCGAGGTAACGGAGAAACGGCTCACGATCCTAAAAAAGGCCGACTTTGTCCTCCTCGATGAGATCAGGGCGGCAGACCTCTACGGAAAACTATGGCAATCCTTCGCCGTCCTGCTGCCCATCAAGAGCGTCGGCATCATGGGTGATCAGCGGACCTACGAAAATATCCTGGCCATCCGGGCCGTGACCAGCGACGACGCCATGACGGCGGACTGGGCAAGAATCCCCCATGAGTTGCTCGCAAAAATCTCCAACCGGATCATCAACGAGGTGCGAGGCGTTAACCGCGTTGTTTACGACATCAGTTCCAAACCACCGTCAACCATTGAATGGGAGTAAAATGCCCAAAAGAACGGACATAAAAAAGATCCTGATCATCGGTTCCGGGCCCATCATAATCAGCCAGGCCTGCGAATTCGATTATTCGGGGACCCAGGCTTGCAAGGCCCTGAAAGAGGAAGGCTATGAGGTCATCCTCATCAACAGCAACCCGGCGACGATTATGACGGACCCGGAAACGGCGGATCGGACCTACATCGAACCGATCACGCCGGAGGCCGTGGCCAAGATCATTGACAAGGAGCGTCCCGATGCCCTCCTGCCCACCCTGGGCGGACAGACAGGCCTGAATACCGCCGTGGCCGTGGCGGAAAGCGGTATCCTGGAAAAATATGGCGTCGAGATGATCGGTGCCACTCTTGAGGTCATCCATAAGGCGGAGGATCGGGAAAAATTCCGCGCCGCCATGGAGAAAATCGGTCTTCGAGTCCCCCGGAGCGGCTTCGCCCGTAATATGGATGATGTTTTCCGGGTCGCCGGGGAAATCGGCTTCCCCATCATTATCCGGCCTTCCTTCACATTGGGGGGCACCGGGAGCGGCGTGGCATACAACCGGGAAGAATTGGCCGAAATCGCCAAGTCAGGCATTGACGCCAGCCTGATTCACGAGATCATGCTGGAAGAATCAGCCTTGGGCTGGAAGGAATACGAACTGGAGGTCATGCGGGACAAGGCGGACAATGTCGTCATCATCTGCTCTATCGAGAACCTTGATCCCATGGGCATTCACACCGGGGAGTCCATCACCGTCGCCCCGGCCCAGACCCTGACGGATCGGGAATACCAGCACATGCGGGATGCCGCCATCGCGATCATGCGGGAAATCGGCGTGGAAACGGGAGGTTCCAATGTCCAGTTCGCTATCCACCCCGAGACGGGAGAAATGATCGTCATCGAGATGAATCCCCGGGTCTCCCGCTCCTCCGCCCTCGCCTCGAAGGCCACCGGCTTCCCCATCGCCAAGATCGCCGCCAAATTGGCCGTAGGATATACCCTCGACGAAATACCCAATGATATTACCAGAGAAACAATGGCCTCTTTCGAGCCGACGATTGACTACGTCGTCACGAAAATCCCCCGGTGGACCTTCGAAAAATTTCCCGAAACGGAGGATTATCTGACGACCTCCATGAAATCCGTGGGCGAAACCATGGCCATCGGCAGGACCTTCAAGGAATCCCTCCAGAAAGCTATCCGCTCGCTGGAGATCGGCCGTTTCTCCCTCCTCGAAAAAATGCCCTCCATCCCGAATCCCCGGGAATTTTTTGCCCCAAAGCTACGGATCCCGAATTCCCTGCGCCTCTTTTATGTCGCCGCAGCCCTCGCCCACGGTTTAACGACAGATGAAATTTACGGCCTGACAAAGATCGATCCCTGGTTTCTCTACCAAATCG
>JALNVY010000332.1 GCA_023231165.1 Syntrophales bacterium
AATTGCCGGCGCTCTCCCATCTTGGAAAGGATTGCGGCGTCCAGAGTCGAAGGGATGCCGGGATTAACCTGTTCGATTGCAGCAAGAACCGCCACTTTCGGCGCCTCGATGCCGAGGATGCGGTCAAGTTGCAAGGCGTTTTCGAGGATCTTTTGTTTTTCGACCAGGGTCGGATTGTTATTGATAAAGGTATCCGTCACCAGGATCAACTTTTCCCGCTTCAAAAGCTGAAAGACAGAAATAAAGCTGATGACTCCGCCCTTGGGCAGCAAACCTTGTTCTTTGTCTCGGAGGGCATCCAAAAGCTCTTGCGGGGCGACGCCTCCCTGCATGAGGATGTCTCCTTTGCCTTCGCGGACCATGGCAATCGCCCGCCCAAGTACCCGCTGCAGATCGTTTTCCTCAACAAGTTCGTATTTTTCTGCTGCCAACGGGGACCCGTTGACCAGAACTTCCATGGCGCTGCCGGCGCCGACGAGGATCGGAATGATCAATCCGGCTGCGGCCGCTTCGGCCAGGAGGGGGAGATCCGCCGCGACCGGGCAGGGGACAACAAGTTTCTTGACTCCGTCCTGTTTTGCCGCGGCCAGTATTTCCTTAAATGAGTTCAGCATCTCACCGCACCTCCTTTTCCATGCGATCGGCAAGGACGACGCTCATGGCGATCTGTTGGACGATGTTGTCGTTGAAGTCCGACCGGGCGGGGATGCAGACCGGCCCCCGGGAAGTGGCGACCAGAGAACTCCGGGTTACGTCGAGAAAGAAATCGAGCTTGCAGATGATGTTGCCCGTGTCGAGACTGGGAACGAGGAGGATGTGGGGCATTTCCTCGCCGTTGATAGCGCCGTAATCCACCCGGCGATCCCGGCCGCCCAGGAAGATGTCGGTAAAGGAAGTTGCCGCCACGATCTCGCAGGCTCCGAAATCTCCGGCGTTGGCTGCTTTTTGCAGCGCTTCGTAATCCTCGTATGACGCCAGTTTCCCGCCTGCTTCCCGCTGTCCGGAAAGGACGGCGATCTTCGGCCTTGGGTATCCGAGGAGATGGTAAATAAAGACGGCGTTTTTGATGATTTCCCCCTTGGCTTTGAGATCCGGCTTGATGTTGACGCCCGTATCGGTAAAGGCGACGAGGTGATCGATCCCAGGGACCTCCCAGAACGTCACGACGCTCACCGTCATGCCCGAACCCGCCTTCGCCTCCTCGCGGATGATGGAACGATAAATATATGAGGTCGGGATCTGGCCCTTGCCGGCAATGGGCGCCGCTCCGGAAAAGAGCATCCTGATCCCGAGATCGGAAATGCCCTGATGTTCGTCGCCGGCGATTTTTTGGAACGGACCGATATTGAAGGCAACTTTTTCCGCTGCCGCCTCAATCTTTTTTATATTGCCGATGAGGACAGGTTCGATGTAACCCAGCTCCCAGCTTTTCTTTACCGCCAGCATGAACTCTTCATCTTCGGGAGCAAGGACGGCTATTTTTTTCGGTCCCTTCTCCCGCGCCAGTTTTGAAATATCGGCCAGTGATCTGATCATTGTTGGTCCCCCTTATCAGGAAGCGTTACGAAATAAGCGTGGCATCCCCTTGATGCAACATTTTGAGTAGCCCTTGACTTAGGTGGGAGTGTATTAGAGGTTTTCTGAAATGTAAAATATATTATTCATCTCAAATTGATATTATTTAAGAATCTATAGAATTAAGATATCTCAAGTATTTTATAGCAGTCGCCGAAGAACTGCATTTCGGCCGGACGCCGAAAACACTGAATGTTTTCCACTTGAAGCATCTCAATTCCACACGATTATTGGCCTGGTTGCGGCGGAGGCTGTAAAAGCATCCTTGTTAATGCTTACGGTCAGTATGCACAATAGGCGTTATATTTCAGACATCTGGGCGACGATAATCCATTTGACAATTTATACCCCCAAAGGTTAAAAGTCTCGCATGAAAATTAACTGGGAACGGATGACCCTTATCTTCGTGGCAATTTTAACCCTGCTGCGCCTGGCCGTGGCCCCCACCTTCGGATTAGGGGTCGATGAGGCCCATTATTTTCTTTATGCCCGGTTCCTGGACTGGAGTTATGTGGATCATCCGCCCCTGGTCGGCTGGACCCACTGGCCCCTCTATGCCCTGTTTGGAACAAATGAATTTCTGGTTCGTCTCCCGGCGATTCTTCTTTTTGCAGGCGTCTCTTTTTTTGTTTACCGCTTTACCTATTCCTTTTCCGAATCCGGGTTGATCTCATTCTTGTCTGTTGTCGCTATCAATAGCTCTTTTATTCTCAATGCCATGAGTATCATGCTCCTGCCGGACTGTTTCCTTCTGTTGCTGGTATTTCCCCTTATGGACACCATCAGAAAAATTGCAGAAACGGGACAGATCCGATATTTTATCTGTCTCGGCCTGCTTCTTGGTCTGGCCGGTCTTGCCAAATATACAGCCATCCTGTTTGTTCCTCCCCTGCTGATCTTCCTGCTCATCAAGAAGCGCTACAAACTGATCTTTTCTTCCGGGATGTTCCTAGCGGCGGGTATTGCCCTGTTAATGGTCAGCCCGGTCCTTTACTGGAATATACAGAACGATTTTATAAGCTTTCGTTATCAGGGCGGGCATGTCCTTGCCGCTGCGAGCCCGAGCATCAAATCTTTTTTTGTTTCCCTGCTAACACAGTTCGGGGCTTATAGTCCCTTCCTGTTTCTAATTGCTTTTTACGGTTTGTATAAGGGCTGGAAATCTACTGATGACCGCATCCGCCTCTCGGTGCT
>JALNVY010000333.1 GCA_023231165.1 Syntrophales bacterium
CTGGAGGAAGCGCCGCTCCCCCCGCAACCGCTCCAGTAACAACTTATATGCTTGATCTTTATACATTTTGTGCCTTTACGCAATTACATCCAAGATTATGAGCAATAATACTCATGCAATTGAGTAAAGTCAAGAATCGATATGCCTGCCTTTCGGTCTCATTTTATATGAAAATACCCCAACCCCCCTTTGGTAAAGGGGGATTGGGGTATTTTCCTGCTACGTTGCGCCCGCTTCGGGCATGGATATTAAAAAGAGAAACTTACCGCCAGGCCGCCGTAAAGGAACGAGCTGTCGCGATCAGCAGGGGTTTTCCCGCTCAGGCCGAATCCCTTCATTTCATTCTTTGCATCTTCCGAAAGCGGGAAGACGTAGGAAATCGTCGGGGTCAGCGTGATATACGATGTCGCCTTGATGGGCAGACTGACAGTCAGATTTCCATCATGGAAGTTGCTGAATTTATCAGTGGTCGCCACGGCGTTCCCGTCAAACTTGGGATAGGTGGTCTCGTCGGTGCTTTGCAGATAGCTCGCCGTTGCCGCAAGTTTCAGAGAAACCACCTTGTTGAATTCGAACAGATGGGAAACGCCCAGCAAGAAGTACCAGTTGTGGTAATGGTCGATTTCCCTGTAGACCGTCAAGGTCGGCGTGAGAATCGTATTCAGGCCCACAGTGGCGAAAATCTCCTGGGAGTCCATCCGTTTTGGCGCATCCGGATTGAGGGCGCCCAGACCATAGTAGATGTAGCCGCCGCCCAGGTTGAAGAGCCCCAGGGTCTTCGAGTATGACAAGGTTAAATCCGTTTCGTTCCAGGTGCTTGCATAATTTGTATCGCCCGTTCCCGCAAAATATGGTCTCGTATCCAGGTTGCCCCAGACGTTGACGGAAAAGCCTTTGTAGCCGATCGTCGCCGAGGGTTGAACGACGATGCTGTTCCGGCTCAATTCATAACCCCTCCAGATATACTGGCTTAATGCCGACACGGTGAAATCGCCCGTGGGTTTTTCCTCTGGCGCCGCTGCTGCTGCCGGCGCCGCCTTGGCTGTCTCGATGGGGACCTTCTCTTCCGCAGCGAAAGCAAAGGTAAAGCTGAAAATCATCAGCATCGACATCAGCACCGCCGTTACAATTTGTTTTGTAAATAACATTAGTATTTCCTCCTCAGATAATAGTATTATTAAGGATGCTTCTCCGGATTGCAGAATTGAGAAACATCGATTCCGTATTTGCGGATGCGGTACATAAGGATTCTTCTGGTTGTCCCCAGTTGTCTTGCCGCTGCCGTCCGATTGCCGCCGGTTCGCCGCAGGGCGGATACGATGATGTGCCTTTCGAAATCCGTCATATGGCTTTTTAAAAGATCTTCCATATGTTCACCTCTAACACCCCCGTGCCCGGTCGTGGGCACGGGGGATATGAAGGAGCCTAGGGCTATTTTCATATAAGATGCCAAGAGTATATCCCGCTGCCAGGGGTCAACCGATGGCGCCGCCGCCCCGCTCTCCCGTCCTGATCCTCATCACTTCGTGGAGATCGAGAATGAAGATCTTGCCGTCGCCGACCTCGCCGGTGTGGGCGCTCTTGGTGACGGCGTCCAGGGCCCGATCCAAGAAATCTTCATTGACGGCGATCTCTAGTTTCACCTTTTTCAGCAGGCTTCCCGCTTCCTTGGCCCCCCGGTACACCTCCGTGACGCCCTTTTGTCTGCCCCGGCCCAGGACATTCGACACCGTCATCAGCGGTATTTCCGCTTTTTCCAGGGCGCACATGACGGCGTCCAGTTTATGGGGCTGAATAATGGCAATAATGTATTTCATGGCTTATCTCCTCCCTTTCTATTCGATTACCGTGTAGGCGGCTTCACTCTGCTGCGTCAGGTCGAGGCCGATGGTCTCGTCCTTTTCCTTGACCCGGGCGCACATGACGGCGTCCACAAGCTTGTAGATGATGAAGGTCATGACGCCGGCGAAGAGGGGTGCAACGACAGCCATGATTAGTTGCGGCCAGAGCTGGGCGCCGCCGAAAAAGAGACCGTTCGCCCCCGCGGAGTTGACTGCCTTTTCCGCAAAGAGACCTACGGCGATGGTTCCCCAGATACCGCCGACCCCATGGACACCGAAGGCGTCCAAGGCGTCGTCGTAGCCGAGTTTAGCCTTGATCACGGCGATGGCGAGATAGCAGATAAAGGCAACGATAATGCCGATGAAGATGGCATTCATGGGATTAACAAATCCGCAGGCCGGGGTAATGGCCACCAGTCCCGCTACGGCCCCCGTGACGGTTCCTAAGACCGTGGGCTTACCGTGTTGCTGCCACTCGATAAGCGCCCAGGTAAGTCCCGCCGCCGCCGTGGCGATGTGGGTCGTGACAAAGGCGTTGGCCGCGAGATCGTTTGCTGCCAAGGCGGACCCGGCATTGAAACCGAACCATCCGAACCAGAGCAGGGCGCCACCCAGGACGGTAAAGGGCAGGTTATGGGGCCGGAAAGGGGTCTTCTGGTAACCTAACCGTTTACCCAAAAGCAGGCAGAGCACCAGAGCCGACACCCCGGAACTCGCATGGACGACGATGCCCCCGGCAAAATCCAGGCCGCCGAGATTCCTCATCCAGCCGCCCGTTCCCCAGACCCAGTGGGCCAGAGGATCATAGACCAAGGTCGCCCAGAGGATCGTAAAGACCAGAAAGGCGGAGAACTTCATCCGTTCCGCAAAGGCCCCGATCATGAGGGCCGGGGTGATGACGGCGAACATGCACTGAAAGATC
>JALNVY010000334.1 GCA_023231165.1 Syntrophales bacterium
CGATGAAGATGACATTCATGATGAGCATGATCCCCATGATAATCTGGACCGTCCAGCCCTGCCCGGGGGCCTTGGCGATGTTGGCCGGCATGACCACGGCCATGAACCAGATGATGGCCGCCGAAACCGTGAACCAGAGGAACCAGGCGGGAATAACCGCCATGATGGCGAACTTGGACTTGAGCTTCTTGGCCACATAGGCGGCCCCCGTCATCAGGGCGATGGAGGCGATGAGCTGGTTAGCGGCTCCGAAGGACGGCCAGACGATGGTGAACTGCTTGCTCCAGGCCAGATAGATGCCAAGGACAGCCGGGATCAGGGAGGCGACCCAGCGGTTCGTGAGGACGTTGTAGAGGCCCTCGATCCTGTCCTTTACCGGGGCCAGCATCTCCACGACGCAGTAGCGGGCGATCCGGTTCGTTGTGTCGAGGGTCGTCAGGGCGAAAGCGGAGATCCACAGCCCGGCGATGACCTTGACGATCTTCACGGGGATAAAGGAGAGGAAGCTTGCCCCGACCATATCCGCGTAGGTTTGGACGACCAGGTTCGCCTGGGAGAGCTTCAGGGCCTCCGAGGTCTTGGTGAACATGGCCCCCCAGTTGTCAAGGGTGAGGGTGAAGGGGGCGACGGTTGCCTTGGCTGCTACGGCCACGCCTCCGGCTCCGGCTACAGCTCCTGCCGCGGCAGCGGCAGCGGCTTTGGCAGCAGCCGCCGCCTGGGCGGCCATAGCGGCGGCGTGGGCGTTCTGAAGGGCGGTGAAGCCGAATCCGGCGATGCCGCAGATGACGATCGTGGAGAGGAACCCTTCGGTGAACATGGCCCCGTACCCGATGAAGAGGCCGTCAGACTCCTTGGCGATCTGCTTGGAGGACGTCCCCGAGGCGACGAGGGAGTGGAATCCCGAGAGGGATCCGCAGGCGATAATCAGGGGAATGGCCGGCCAGAAGGGGGTCGGTTTTCCGCCGACCAGGATCGGGGAGAACTCGGTAATCATGGGGATTTCCACGCCCCGGAAGGTGAAGAAGGCGGCGGCGAAGCCGATGGCGATCCCGAAGTAGAGGAGCCAGGAATTGAGATAATCCCGGGGTTGGAGGAGGATGTTGACGGGGATGGAGGCGGCGATGATGATGTAGAAGAAAAGGACGACCAGCCAGACCTCGAAGCTTGCCGCCACGGGAAAGATCGTCCCCGCCCAGATGGCGGCGGCCATCATGGCGACCCCGATCACCGTCGCGGCGGGGAGGTTCATTTTGACTTTATAGATGAGATACCCGAGGATCATGGCCACGAAGGTCACGTAGATGGAGGCCCCGGCGATTTCCGGCGTCTTGGCGAACATTCCGGAGATAACCGTGCCGAAGGCCGCCACGACGAGGACGAGGAGGAAGAAGACGAGCCAGTAGAAGGCCGTTCCCGTCCGTTTGGAGATCAGGTCGGAGGCGACAAACTGGATGGACTTGCCGTCATACCGCACCGAGGCCATCAGGGCCAGATAATCGTGGATGGCGCCGATGAGGACATTACCGATCCATACCCAGAGGAGGCCGGGAAGCCATCCCCAGCAAATCGCCATGGCAGGGCCGATAATGGGGCCGGCGCCGGCGATGGAGGAAAAATGATGGCCGAAAAGGACCATCCGGTGGGCGGGGACATAGTCGATGCCGTCATACAGTCGTTTCGAGGGCGCCTCGATCTCATCCGAGGCCTTGACAACGTCCCTCTCGATCTTTTTCCCGTACGTGAAGTACAGGCCCATGTAAATGATAAAGCCGACGATACAGATAATGGTGGTGGTCATGTACTGCCTCCTTTCCGTTAATGAAGAATGAAACATTCAACAATAATTATAACCTGCCGGCGCACGGGGCGCCGCTTCAGCCTCGGAATAAAAGCCTGAACTCGCTTATTACTACGGCAATTAAACATAACAAATGCCATGCCGGACTTGATCCTGCCTCCAGACCCATTCTGGATTCCCGCTTTTGCGGGAATGACGGCTTTGTCATAGTATTGTAACCGGAGTAATAAATTCAAAGAACAAGGAAAGCGGATACGATTTGAAATCTACGCCCTTAGTTGCCGAATGTCAACGGTTTTTTATCTGTAAATTCAATCATGTGACGAAAAAGTTGCATAGGGTTGCCACTCGTACCAGTTATTCAGTTCCAGTTCGGCGGCCCAGCGATCGATCATGATACGGTCACCCGCGTGATCGTTCTGATTATGGCTTGCCGTGGTGCGGGCCAGGGGGGCGCCATCGAGGATGAAAATCGTCCCGTGATAAGGTCCGATGAAGTCGCCGTGAAAGTGATCTTCAAGGCTTTTGAAAAAGACGAAGTTCATAATATTGGCAGCGCGATAGACACGGGCAGGCGTCGCTTCGCGGACCTCCGGCGACAGCGACGGGATCGCTTGCCGCCGCTGGGCCGCGATGGCCTGAAGCAGGAGGGGACGCAACTCCGGCCATTCATCGTAGATCCACTTGTTGACCATGATATCCGGGGGCATCCGCGTCAGTTGAAAGACCACCCCTTGATACCAGAGGGAGATCATCTTTCTGACTTTATCCCGTCCCAGTAGAGCACTCAGTCTTTCCAGCTCGCTTTCCGTTTCCATGATGAAGCGGGCCATGGTCTGGCGGTTGGCCACGGAGACAAACCGCTCTTCCGGCGGGGCGGCAAAGAGCCGGAGGATGTGCCCGGCCTGATTCGCGACGTCATAATTGACGCCTTCATCGTGATGGGGGTGGTAGAAAAGCTTGAG
>JALNVY010000335.1 GCA_023231165.1 Syntrophales bacterium
CATCAATGAGGTCGTGGATATTGGACGGAAGATACGCAACGGGGAGATGAGAATCAAGAACGTAGTCGATAATCTTGAAGATGACGATGGTTTTGTGGAAGAAGACATGCATCGCGACCGGGTACTCAGGCTCATTGACAAGGTTACCGCTCACAACAGGAAAAACGACAAACTCAAAGCGGCGCTGAAGGAAAAAGGGGTTGATGCTGAACAGAAATCCGCCCATGAGAAGGCCATCGAGAAAAATACGAAGACCATTATTCGTGATTGCCGGAAGGTGAGGTTCAGTAAAAAACAGATAGATCGGCTGGTGTCCATTCTCAAGCAGTTCATTCTGGAAGTGGAAAAGGCCGAAGAAGAGATTCATCGCTGCAAGGAAAGCACCGGCCTGTCGTTGGCGCAACTGGAAAAGGCATGGAGTCGCATGCGGATGGATCGCAAGGGCCATGGACAGGTGGCTAGAGAATTGAAGGTATCCCTGGACAAGCTCAAAGACGCCGAGGTTACCATCAAGGAAGCCAATAGGCGTAAGAAAAAGGTATCCCAAGAGATGGGATTGTCTGTAACAGAGCTCAAGAAGATTGTCACTACGATCGAAGAGGGGGAAGCGAAGGCGGAAATAGCCAAGAAAACCCTTGTCCAAGCCAATCTGCGTCTGGTTGTAAGTATTGCGAAAAAATATACTAACCGTGGATTGCAGTTCCTCGATCTTATTCAGGAAGGCAATATCGGCCTTATGAAGGCTGTCGACAAGTTTGAGTATCAGAGGGGATACAAATTTTCTACTTATGCTACCTGGTGGATCCGCCAAGCAATTACGCGGGCTATCGCCGATCAGGCCAGAACGATTCGCATTCCTGTGCACATGATCGAAACAATAAATAAATTGATCCGGACATCACGTTACCTGGTGCAGGAACTGGGCAGGGAACCAACCCCCGAAGAGATTGCCACTAAAATGGAGTTTCCCTTGGAAAAGGTGCGCAAAGTACTTAAAATTGCCAAAGAACCCATATCCCTCGAAACACCGATTGGTGAGGAAGAAGACAGTCATCTTGGTGATTTCATAGAAGACAAGAAAATAATGTCCCCTTCGGAAGCGACCATCAGCATGGATCTGGCTGAACAGACGAGGAAGATCCTGGCAACCCTGACACCCCGTGAGGAAAAGGTCTTGCGAATGCGCTTCGGTATCAGTGAGCGGGTGGATGTCTCTACGGACGAATCAAGGGAACCTCCGGTGAACCTGTCCCTGGAAATTACCAGGCAGGCGGAGAGCAATGGGGTAAGAAAACTCCGGAATCCGTCACGCCGTAAACTTATCAAGCCGGCGATGTAGATATGAATATAAGACAGGCCAAGGGTGGCTAAAGAAGGTATTGACATCTTGGCGGTTTAGGTATATCCAATCAAATTATTGACTAAGTCTGGAGACAGGAGAGGGCCCATAGCTCAATTGGTAGAGCCACCGGCTCATAACCGGTAGGTCCCTGGTTCGAACCCAGGTGGGCCCACTATTAGATATGTATAGAGAATACGCCATATTCAAGGGAAATGGTCAAACAGGGATGACCGGGAGACAAATCTTCCTTTGAAAAAAGTGCACCATGCCGATGGTGCACTTTTTTTTGTCTTTCACCGGGTAAGGAAGGGGGAAGTCGTTGAACGAACAATTATTGTATCTCATCGAGCTGCAAAAGATCGATACGGAAACGCAGAAAGTGCTCCTTGGCAGAAAGGAGTTGCCGGTATTACTGGCAAGACGGGAGGAAACATTCGAAGTTATTAAGTCCCGGATCGCTGAACACAGGGCCAATCTTGAGGAAAAAAACAGAACCCATCGGGAGTTGGAAGATAAATTAAAAAAAGGGCTGGAGCAACTCCGGAAAACCAGAGACCGTGTCCACGATGTCAAGTCCAACAAAGAATATCAGGCGGTGTTAAAGGAAATAGAAGCGCTTGAACAAAAAAATGGGGTAGTGGAAGATCAGATTATTTCCATCCTTGAAGAGATCGATGCAGTCAAGACTTTACTGTCAATAAAGGAGCAAGAATTCCTAGGGGAACAACAAACGTACGAGGAGGACAAGAGAAAGACTGAGGAACAGATCGGCTCCATCGAATCGCAGTTGCAGTCCGGACAGAAGCAGGGGGAGAAAATCCGTGGAAAGATACGGAAGGACCTTTTAAAGAAGTATGAGATAATCAAGAATGTCAATCATGGTCTGGCGGTCGTAACCGCATGGAAGGAGACCTGTAATGGTTGTCATATGAACATTCCTCCCCAACTTTACAATGAGCTGCTGGAATCAGGGGACGACCTGATTTGCTGTCCAAACTGTCGTCGCATTATTTATCGTCATGAGCAAAATGTTGATGGTGCTTGAGCAGATCAGGTGATCGCTGGTCCGGGACCACCGGACGGGAGGAAAGTCCGAGCTCCGCAGGGCAGGATGGTCGCTAACGGCGACTGGGGGCGACCCTAAGGAAAGTGCCACAGAAAATATACCGCCGACCGGGCGCAACCCGGCCGGTAAGGGTGAAAAGGCGAGGTAAGAGCTCACCGCTTTCCTGGCGACAGGGAAGGCATGGTAAACCCCATCCGGAGCAAGACCGAATAGGAGAACGATTGAGGGCTGCCCGCCCGATGTTCTCGGGTAGGTTGCTTGAGGCAGCAGGCAACTGCTGTCCCAGAGGAATGATCATCGCCGCCCTGCGGGGTAACCTGGGGGCGGAACAGAACTCGGCTTACGATCTACTCA
>JALNVY010000336.1 GCA_023231165.1 Syntrophales bacterium
AAGGACAAATGGCAACAGGAATATCGCAAAATCATTTGTATCCTGAAAAGCTGCTGAAGAGAGGCCTTTGAAATTCTCAAGAGCTTTCTGCGGGTAGTTTTCTATTACACTAAACCCCTTCCAGAGTCTCAAAGCACAACCCCACAAACCATTTTACCGGAGAAACATTTCGCGAAAGAGTTGGTAGATAGGTTGGTAGATGGGTTGGCAGAAAGCCAGTGCCTTATGCTTGAGCTCATTGCCGGGAAGCCGACGACTACTGGGATTCCGCTTCCGGCTCTTTCGTTTCCCTGACACCCGTGACGGAAATATAGTAAATGAACCCGGAGGAAGTCCTGATGATCTTTTCGAGACGGCGATTATAGAAAATATATTGACGGGCTCATGAGTTCAGATATCGCCAGGAGAGAGCAGGCATTGGAATACGCGGTGAGGTGGATTAATACGTTATTAACCGGGATCGGTATAGGGAGGCAGGAGAGAATCACAATGACATGGCTTCTGGTCGTCCCTTCCAGCACAAAAAAGACTTGCAAACTGTCCCACTAAGTGAGATATTTAACCACGATGCGAGTGTTCAAGAACAAATGGTTCGACCGGTGGGCGCGTAGAGAGGACATATCGGACTCTACCTTGTACAACACAGCGGTTGAAATTGCCGAAGAGAAGTATGACGCCGATCTTGGCGGCTACCTATTCAAGAAACGTTTGGCACGGACAGGCAGTGGAAAACGTGGAGGATATCGAACAATCGTAGGATATAAAAAGCCAACCTCGGAACGAATTATATTTCTCTACGCCTTTGCCAAAAGTGACCGGGCAAACATTTCAGGCAGGGAAGAAGCTGCATTAAGTTTGGCTGCTGAGTCTTTCCTGTCTGCAACCGATAGACAAGTCGATGAATTGTTGACGAGCGGCTCAATATGGGAGGTACAACATCATGAGTGAAATACTGGAAATCGCGAACGAAATGGCACGTGACCTGTTCAAAGTTGGAGCCATGGATGAAATTACCATGCGCAAGGTAGATGCGCTTTGCTTGCCACCACAACGTCCATACAAGCCTGAAGACATCAGGCGTATTAGGACAGCTAACCATGTTAGCCAAGCTGTGTTTGCTACCATTCTTGGCATCGGCAAAACAACGGTGCAGCAATGGGAGCATGGGCAAAAAAAACCAAGCGGCCCAGCGCAGCGGCTTCTTGATCTCATTGATCGCAAAGGACTGTCAGCGCTTGGCTAAACGTAGCGACTTGTAATCAAGCATCCAGGGATTTTACCGGGTATTTAACATTTTTCAATAGGTGATATACGGAAAAGACCTTTTCCCGGGCATAGGCGACGGCCTGCTTAAGAAAGTCCTGTTCCTGGCTGTGCCGTGAGATCCACTTGACAAAGGCGCTGCCGATGACGACCCCGTCGGCAAGGGCGGCGAATTTTCTTACCTGGGCCGGCGTCGAGATGCCGAAGCCCACGGCCAACGGGAGGTGCCGGGCTGACGGGTTGCGTGTTACATTTTCAGCACCGGTTCGTTGACATGCCCAACTGCTTCCTCTCTACTTATCGGACAGCCATACTTTCTTCTTGACTGTAAGAATAATAAGTGTATTGTCCTCACATACCTAACAGTTTAGTTCCATGATGTATTATTCTTTTCGATCAGCAGAAAGGAGTATCTTATGGCAACCGCTGAAACCTACACCCCCAGCCAACTCTATTCCGTACCCCTGGCCGAACTCCAGTCGGACCCCAACCAACCCCGTAAATACCTTGACTCTCAGGCCCTGGAAGAACTCACCGCCTCCGTGGTCCAGCACGGCGTCCTGGAACCGATCCTCTTCCGCCAGGACAAACAGACCGGATTCCTCTACGTCATCGCGGGGGAAAGGCGTTGCGCCGCCGCCCGCAAGGCCGGCCTGAGTACCGTCCCTGCCGTCTTCATCGACAGTGACAACTATGCGGAGATCGCCCTGGTGGAAAACATCCTCCGCCAGGATCTGACCCCCGTCGAAGAGGCGGAAGCCCTGAAGCGCCTCCAGGACGACCATGCCTACAAGCAGGAAGACCTGGCCCGCATCCTCGGGAAGGCCCCCGCCACCATCTCGGAGACCCTCTCGATCACAAAACTCCCCCAGCAGGTGCGGGATGAATGCCGCCAGGACCCCAACGTGCCGAAGAAAGTTCTCATCGGCCTGGCCAAGAACAAGCAGCAACGGAGCATGATCACCCAGTATCAGAACTACCGTAAAGCCCAGGCCAAGGCGGCCGCGCCGAACACCCGCACAACGGCGAAGACCAGCCCGGCGCAGACCATGGTGGGCGCGCTGGAGACGGTAGAAAAGAAGGTTTCAGCATTGGATTTTGAGACCTTTTCCGGGGAGGATGTGCAACTGATATCCAATGCCATGAAGGGACTTCAGATCACTCTGAAGGAAACAATCGCCCGGATACCGCAGTAGGATTGAACGAGTAAAATTTTCAGGCACACGTTTGATACATGAATAATGTCTAATAGTTGACCTACTTCGCCGCGGCGAAGTCGCAAGACGCAGACGTGACAGGGCATTTCGGGTTTTAGACTCAAGATCCCCAAGTTACGGGGCTCCCTGGCGGTGGCAAAATCGGAACTTGAGTTTTTGGTCGGTGTAATTTTGGAGGATTTGGAGCGGAATGAGATTAGCGATTTTTTGAGTTGTTAAAGGGACCTGTTTATCGGCATACAAGTATTCAAAGCATCAGGTTGGGTTTCCTGAGAGGAT
>JALNVY010000337.1 GCA_023231165.1 Syntrophales bacterium
AATATGGCACAATATTCATTAAAAATCAAGAGTAATCAATGCGTTAGCTTTAAATAACGACTTTTTTAGCGAGAAATTAGTGAATCAAGGATGAAAAACTTGCCGAGTTGTGCAAACGTCTCAACCGTTCGATAAAAACGTTGTCCATCCATCATCCATTCCCTGATCGGCAAATAAGATATTCGACTATAGGGATCAAGTTTTCACCCTATAGAAAAACAGACGGGATCATGTCAGAGTCCTAAATAATTATAACATTAACAATGATGATGGGAGAGGAGCGATTTTCTTGATTCGGAATCATATTCATTTGCAAACCGGTCGGAAGGGTTTTACTCTTGTAGAGATGCTTGTCGTTATGGTGATTCTTGCCTTGATTGCCGCTCTCGTGGGGCCCCGGCTGTTCCCGAAGCTGGGGAAAGGCAAACAGTCGGCGGCAAAAGCGCAGATAGAGCTTCTGGGGCAGGCACTGGATCACTATCGTCTCGATGTCGGACGACTTCCGACTACCCAGGAAGGATTGAATATCCTCATGGTAAATCCAGGCGTCGAAAAATGGGATGGACCCTATCTGAAGAAGGAAATGCCCAATGATCCGTGGGGCAAACCCTATCATTATCAGTCACCCGGAACACACGGGGAGTATGATCTTTTTTCCTATGGCAGGGATGGCGCCGCCGGTGGAGAAGGGGAGGACCAGGACATCGTGAGCTGGAAATGATAAAATTTCAGGGATATCTATTGCATAGTCGAAGGTCTGTCTTTTTTTCACATATCGGATATATCCTTTTCATCGGGATATGCAGTATGTTTCTGTGGATTTACGGAATGGAGGCGGTCTGTCGGGCGCAAGAGCCATTGCCGAGTAGCGCCACCGCGCCGGCGACAACAGAGGCGGCAGCACCGGACCGGGAAACCCTGCCTGCCCCTTCAACGGCTGCGGGGCCCGGGCAGCAAATCATCATGCCATCGCCAGGCGCCGGGAATATGTTGCAAACCCCGGATCAGGCGCCCGGCGGAAATCAGGAACCGGCGCAGCCTTCGATGCCCGCTACCCAGAGAAAGGCTCCTCTTGCCCCGGGTACCTTATCGCCGGGTAAAGGACCCGCCGCTCCGACAAAAGGACAGTCATTGCCCAAGGCGGAGAAGGGCAAGGAGATGATTGTTTCACCGCCGGCTCCGTTTCCGCAGGCAGGTCCGGGTTCACAAGTAGGTCCGGGTTTGCCGGGGGGCCAAATGTCACCGTTCAACCCGATGTCTCCTGTTCCGTCCACTAGGCAGACAATGGGTTCCGCACCGCAAAGAGGCATGGTGACTCTTAATTTCGATGACGCCGATGTGTTCACGATCATCCAGACCATCTTTGGTACGGTGCTGAGGGTCAACTATGTGGTAGATCCCCGCATTAAAGGAAGGGTCACTTTCCGGGCCGTTGCTCCCGTTCCGATAGATAATGTCCTCCCCCTGATGGAGGTCATTCTGCGGCTCAATGGCATCGGGGTAGTGGAAGAAAGCGGCCTGTACAGGCTTGTCCCAATCAGTGACATATCGAGAGAGCCCTCACCCGTCAGTTACGGACGGGATCCGGAAAAAATCCAGGTGAAGGGAAAGGCCATGCTTCAGGTCGTGCCCGTCATTTATGTTCAATCCTCCGATGTTCTCAAACTGATTACACCGTTTGCTTCAAACAATGCCGTCCTTATCGATGTTCCCAAAGGCAACCAGATCATTATCGTGGACACCGATGCCAACATCAGAAGGATGCTCAAGCTTATTGAGATCTTCGATAACGAAAGACTCGTGAAGACGAAGCCGCAAGTTTTCGTTTATTCGGTCCAAAACAGCAAGGCCAAAGACATTGCCAATGTACTGCAACAGACATTCCTGGGCGGCAAGGCGACTACGGGAGGTTCTGCCTCTTCCGGTACAGGCACGGGCGCACAGACGACCGCTGCGTCACCCGTGGGGGCAGGCGCCTCAGGTGCTTTCCAGGGCTCCCATTCCCAGGTATCCACCGGTGGACAGATCCCGATTTCCGATTTTACGAAGTTCATTACCGATGAAGTCACGAACTCGATCATCATCCTGTCCACACCGGAAGAGTATATGCTCATCAAGGATACTATTGATAAAATAGACATTATTCCGAGGCAGGTTGTTATCGAGGGGTTGGTCGCCCAGGTGACCCTGACGGATAACCTGAGCCTGGGGCTGTCGGCATGGATAAAGGGAAGTATCGGGAATATCAATGTGGGCGGAGGGGTAGGCGGGGCCAGCTTGACGGGCGACGTCAGCAAACCGTCGGGGACAGGGCTCGCCCTCTATGGCATTGATGGTGTAGGCAATCTCCAGTTTTTGATCGCCGCTATGGCTACGGACTCAAAGGCCAAACTGCTTGCTACTCCCCATATCATTGTCTCGGACAACAAGGAAGCCAAGATCCAGATCGGACAATCGGTACCCATTGTCACATCCGAGACCTTTGGCTCATCAACAGTGGCCCCCCAGCGAACCATACAATACCGGGATATCGGCATTATCCTGAAGGTCAAACCCCGTGTAAACGAAGGCGGTCTCGTCAACCTTGAAATATACCAGGAAGTCTCCACCTACAGCACTATTCCACTTTACGCCGGGGAACTGCAGATTGTCCTGAACAAAAACGATGCCACAACCAACGTTGTCGTCCAGGACGGCCAAACCATTGTCATTGGAGGCCTCATCCGGGAAGATACGACGAAATCCAAATCAGGC
>JALNVY010000338.1 GCA_023231165.1 Syntrophales bacterium
ACCATGAGTCTGGAAAGGCGGCAGCTCCTGGAGATATTTGGAGCGGAGCTTGTCCTGACGCCGGGTGCCGAAGGTATGAAAGGCGCCATCAGAAAAGCCGAAGAACTGGCGGCGACGATCCCCGGCGCGGTCATCCTCCAACAGTTCAATAACCCGGCGAATCCCGAGATCCATCGCCGGACGACGGCCGAGGAGATTTGGAATGATACTGACGGCCAAGTGGATATTCTCATTGCCGGCATCGGCACGGGGGGGACCATTACCGGCGTAGCCGAAGTGATCAAGAAAAGAAAGCCGTCATTCCAGTCTATCGCCGTCGAGCCTGAAACATCGCCGGTGCTCTCGGGGGGGCAGCCGGGACCGCACAAGATTCAAGGGATCGGCGCCGGCTTTGTCCCTCAGGTGCTCAACCGGGAAATCATCGACGAGGTGATCAGGGTCTCCAATGAAAATGCCGGGATCGTAGCCAGGCGTCTGGCCAGAGAGGAAGGCATCCTAATCGGCATATCGAGCGGCGCCGCTCTCTGGGCTGCCCTGGAGGTGGCAAAAAGACAGGACAGCCAAGGGAAACTCATCGTTGTCGTCCTTCCCGATACGGGAGAACGGTATTTATCCACCTGGCTGTTTAAGGAATAGAGGGAGAGTTGTCGTATGGATCAGCAAGAGAGATACAAACTGAACGTTCAGTTGGCGCAGATGCTGAAAGGTGGAGCCATCATGGACGTGACCAACGTAGAGCAGGCAAAGATTGCCGAGGAGGCGGGCGCCGTGGCCGTCATGGCTCTGGAACGGGTACCGTCGGATATCCGCCGGGACGGCGGTGTTGCCAGGATGTCCGATCCGGCCATGATCGCGGAGATCAAAAAAGCCGTTACCATTCCGGTGATGGCCAAGGCGAGAATCGGCCATTTTGTGGAAGCGCAGATTCTGGAAGCGCTGAGAATCGACTATATTGACGAGAGCGAGGTGCTGACGCCCGCGGATGAAGAATGCCACATCGACAAGATAAAATTTTCCATCCCCTTCGTATGCGGAGCGAGAAATCTCGGCGAGGCTTTGCGCCGCATCGCGGAAGGAGCGGCCATGATCCGTACCAAGGGTGAAGCGGGAACGGGAAATGTTGTCGAGGCCGTCCGGCACATGAGAACAATGAACAGGGAAATCAGGCAACTTGTCAACATGCCCAAGGAAGAAGTGACCGGCTTTGCCAAGACAAACGGTATTCCTTACGGATATGCCCTGCAGGTTCGCGAACTGGGGCGGCTGCCCGTTGTCAACTTTGCCGCCGGCGGCATTGCCACCCCGGCGGATGCGGCCCTGATGATGCAACTCGGCTGCGACGGCGTCTTCGTCGGTTCCGGCATCTTCAAGTCGGCTAACCCTGCCGTCCGTGCCCGTGCTATCGTCAAGGCAACTGCCTACTATAAAGATCCCGTTAAGGTTCTTGAGGCATCCATAAATCTTGGCGAAGCAATGCCCAGCCTTGAGATTTCTGAAATTCCGGAAGGACAACTGCTCGCAGCGCGAGGATGGTAGGAAATGAGCGCGATTTTGGAATTACCCGGAGGGTGGTAGCCTATGTGGTGTCAAATACAAATACAAATATAAAATTTAAAAATCGTTGACAATATGAAGACTTTTTATAATAATCCCAGAGTGAATAGATCAATCAAAACAAATAGGTTGTCAAAGGAAAAATGAACATGAATCAATATCGGGAGGGTAAAAAATGAAGCGAGTAGCATTAGTTGTTTGTGTGTTGTTTTTAATGGCGGGGCTGGTCCATGCCAAGGATTATGAGCTGACGAAAAAGGCCGGCCCCTACACGGTTCTGATTGCCATCGACAAGAACCCGCCGGTGACGGGACCGAATAAAATGACCGTAGGAATCAAGGATGCGGGAGGTAAAGATGTCACCGATGCCACACTGGCGGTTGATTACGGCATGCCTGCCATGCCCGGCATGCCCGCCATGAATTATAAGTCAGACACAACTCTGAGAGACAAGAAGTACGTGACAAACCTGAATTTCTCCATGTCCGGTCCCTGGACCGTAACCGTCAAGATTACGCGGGCGGGAAAGACGCAGGCGGTGAAACTCAATGTGGACGTCAAGTAAATACTTGAAATTCATTGCATATTTTCAGGTATTACTGCTCTTGGCGTCACCCGTAATGGCCCAGGATTTGAAACTGGATGACCTGGTTGGCGAGGCGTTGAAAAACAGCCCCGACATCCGGGCCTTTCAGTCCAGGATCGAGGCGGCGAAACAGCGGATTCCCCAGGCAAAAAGCCTCCCCGACCCCCAGTTGACGTTCGGCTATCAGAACGAGGGGTTCGATCGTTATAGCTATGGCGATGAACAGGGGTCCCAGTGGATGTTCGGGGCGTCCCAGCAGTTTCTCTTTCCCGGCAAGCGCGCCCTGAAAGGCGAGATGGCGGCCCGGGACGCCGAAAGTCAGGAGGCCATGTATGAGCTTCTGAAACTCAAGACCGTGTCCCGGGTGACGGAACTTTATTACGATCTCTTTCTGGCCCACAAGAATATCGATCTCCTGAAGAATCGGGAGGATATTTTTATCCGCATCGAAGACCAGGCCCTGGCCCGGTACAGCACCGGGAAGGCGATGCAGCAGGAAGTTCTCATGGCCCAGACGGAGAAATACATGCTCCTCGAAAAAGAGGCCATGTTCCGTCAAAAGATTCAGTCCCTGGAGGCCATGCTGCGGTCGGCAATCGGCCGGCAAGGAGGA
>JALNVY010000339.1 GCA_023231165.1 Syntrophales bacterium
CCCTCTATACGATGGAAAAGACTCGTGTCAAGCGATATATGACATATATGACATATGGGGGTTGACTTTCTCGCGGATATTTTGTATTGAGCCAAACGTAACATATGCTAAAGGAGGTATAAGTCAATGAAACGCAATCTTCTCATGTTTATCCTTGTTTTTTTTCTTTTCATCTCTCCCGCTTCCGCCCAGGATAAACTTCATGTTGCCGTGGCGGCGAATTTCATTTCCACCTTTCAGGAATTGACCCAATCGTTCGAAAAACAGACGGGGATACGGGTAGAGGCGACCTACGCCTCCACCGGTCAACTCTACACCCAAATTGTGAACGGCGCCCCCTACGACCTCTTTCTTTCCGCCGACCGGGAAAAACCGGACCTCCTCCATCAGGCAGGACGGGCAGACATCCCTTTTGTCTATGCGTCGGGACAGGTGGTCCTCTGGACGAACCGGAAGGATCTGTGTCTACATAAGAACTGGCGGGAGGTCATGGCCGTACCCGGCCTGCAAAAAATAGCCGTCGCCAACCCGAAAACCGCCCCCTATGGCGCGGCGGCAATGGAGGCGTTGAAGAAAACCGGCGTCCTGGAGAATGTTCAAGGGAAGCTTGTTTACGCTCAGAATATCGCCCAGGCGTTTCAATATGCTGCCACGGGCAGCGTGGATGCGGGATTTTGCGCCTTGTCCGCCACTACATCGGCGGAAGGCCGGAAGGGATGTTTTTTCTCCATCGATGAGGCCCCGTCCATCGTCCAGGGGGCCTGCCTCCTGAAAAGGACGACCCGGCGCGAGGCGGCGGAAAGATTTGCCCGTTTCCTGGCTTCTCCGGAGGCCGGAGCGGTCAAGAAGAAATACGGATACAAATAACGGTGTGGGATAAGAATATTTAGACCTGACATATTGGAAATGTCGTCGCATAAACCTCCTGGAGAAACGTGATTATGGACTGGACAGCCCTTTTTCTTTCCCTGAAACTTGCCTTGGTCGCCACAACGATCCTGATGATCATCACGGCGCCCCTGGCGTGCCTGATGGCTTACAGCCGCCTGCCGGGAAAGGCCTTCCTGGAGGCATTCATCAACCTGCCCCTGGCCATGCCGCCCACGGTCGTCGGGTTTTATCTGCTCATCATGATGGGGCCCGAAGGTTGGTTCGGGGGCCTATGGACGAGGGCGACGGGATCGCCGCTCCTCTTCACCTTTACCGGGATTGTCATCGCTTCCATCATCTACAGCATTCCCTTTGCCCTGCAACCAATGCGGGCGGCCTTTGAAAAGATCGACCCCCGGCTAATCGAAAGCGCCCGGATTCTCGGTCTTTCTCCACCGGCCATTTTCACCCGGGTGATCATCCCTAATAGCCTTAACGGAATCGCCGCTTCGGCCATCCTCGTTTTTCTCCATACCCTGGGAGCCTTCGGCGTCGTGCTCATGGTGGGGGGCAGTGTGCCGGGGCAGACCCGGGTGGCCTCCGTCGCCATCTACGAGGCCGTGGAGACCCTGCAATACGGCAGCGCCGCCATGATGTCCCTGGCCCTGTTGCCGATCTGTTACATCTTTCTCCTCGTTGTCCACCGCCTGACCAGGAGCCCGTTATGAACCTCCAGATCAGCATTCGCAAACCCCTGCCCCATTTCGAGCTGTCCCTCGACGTCAACTGCCCGGCGGAAACGATGACCGTGGTTATCGGTCCCTCGGGCGCCGGCAAGACCACCCTGATGCGCATCATCGCGGGGCTGGATAAACCTGCCGAGGGGTTCATACAATTCGGCGACGAGGTCTGGTTAGATACAAAACGGCGGATTTTCCTGCCGCCGCAGAAGCGCCGTCTCGGCTATGTATTCCAGGATTATCCCCTCTTTCCCCACCTGAGCATCCGCGACAATGCCGCCTTTGCCGCCGGAGCCAAGAAGGATGTCGTTCATGAACTTCTGGAGCGTTTCGGTATCCGGCATTTGCAGGATCGCAAGCCCGACGCCGTCTCGGGCGGGGAGCGCCAGCGGTGCGCCATCTGCCAGGCTCTGGCCAGGGAGCCACGGCTGCTCCTTCTCGACGAGCCCTTTTCCGCCCTCGACGTCTTCACCCGCCGGGATCTCCGGGATGAATTGCGCAACCTGAAAGAAGAGCTGCGCATGCCCGTGATTTATGTGACCCACGACGTCAACGAGGCACTATATTTAGCCGATGATCTGCTACCCATTGTTGAGGGCCGGGTGGACCGGGAATGGATGCAACGTTCCATTGTGCGGGTGGACGATGGGAGAGCAGAACGGGCCAAGGCGGTCCGGGAACCACGGCTGTCCCTTGCTTACTAACGGGGTCAAAGAGGGAAAACCCGGGGTCAGACTTACTTATTGACATTTGATATCAAATGTCAATAAGTAAGTCTGACCCCGTTAATTACATCAAATGTCTATTAGTAAGTCTGACACCTATTAAAAGGAGCTGATACATTTATGAAAATTGCTGCTTATTCCTATGACGAGTACGTCCATCTGGTAAAATCATTTCATGGAAGCCTGGCCCCAGGGCTGATCATCGGGGGCTTTATCGTGGATCTGGCCCTGAAAAACCTCCCCGAGGGAGAGTTCTTCGACGCCATCTGCGAAACCTCGGTCTGCCTGCCCGATGCCGTCCAATTGTTGACGCCATGCACGATCGGCAACGGCTGGTTAAAGATCTTCGACGTCGGCCGATTTGCCGTGACGCTATACGAAAAAGAAAAGGGAACGGGAATCCGGGTTTATCTC
>JALNVY010000340.1 GCA_023231165.1 Syntrophales bacterium
GAAAAGCTACCGCAAGGAACTATGGTTCAACGTGCCTGACCGGCGCGGCTTTATCAATATCACCCCTCAGGTCCGGCAATGCCTGCGGGAAAGCGGGATCGCCGAGGGGCTGATATTGGTCAAGATCATCGGTGAGTAACGACAAACCGGTGATCTATCTTAAATTATTTCTGACCGCCGTCCTCTGGGGGGGAACATTTGTCGCCGGCCGGATCGTTGCCCAGGAGGTGGGGCCGGCTGCCGGTTCTTTCCTGAGATTTGCCGTCGCCTCTCTCCTGCTGCTGGTAATGACCTGGCAGACCGAGGGGCGCCTGCCGATCCCGCGCCGGAAACAGATGATACCGCTTCTGCTGTTGGGACTAACGGGAGTGGCGGCCTACAATATCTTCTTTTTCCTCGGCCTGAAAATCATCCCCGCAAGCCGGGCGTCCCTGATTGTCGCCACCAATCCCGTCTTCATCGCCCTTGGTTCCGCCCTCCTCTTCAAAGACCGCCTGACAGGGACAAGAATGGCGGGAATCGGTCTTTGCCTCGCCGGCGCCATCATCGTCATTTCCCGGGGGGATATCATGGCCCTTCTGAACCACGGCATCGGGACGGGGGAGACGTTTATCCTGGGCTGCATCGTCAGTTGGGTCAGCTACACCCTCATCGGGCGGGGAGTGCTGAAAGAGATCTCGCCCCTTGTCGCCGTCGCCTATGCGTGTCTCATCGGAACCATTATTCTGGCCGCTCCTGCTGTTTTAGAGGGGATGATCCCCGCCTTAACGGGCTATTCCCTCACATCCTGGATAGCGATCCTTTTTCTGGGAGTTCTGGGCACCGTCGTCGGCTTTATCTGGTACTACGAGGGCATCAAGACCCTGGGTCCAACGAGGGCCGCCGTCTTTATCAATTTTGTCCCCGTCAGCGGCGTGATCCTCGGCTGGCTTATCCTCGATGAAACGATCAACCTTTCCCTCATCCTGGGGGCCCTCTTAGTCATCAGCGGGGCCTGGCTGACGAACCGGTTGTAAGCCTGTAATTTAGATCATCCCCTGACTAATATTTAATTGACACCCAAGATTGCTTGTCCTATATTTTTAAGGTAAAAGATAATTTCTTCCTAGTGGTTAGCAGGGATACAAAGTGTTTGCAGACTCGCTCTCTGCGTTGCAGGAGGTTGTCATGAAGCATCTCAAGTTGATCCTGGTCGGTGGATTCGCCTTACTGCTGACCATAGCCATCGTATCGTTTCTCCTCATTCCCACCTTAGCCAGGCCATTTCTGGTTCAGAAGCTCACCGAGGCCCTCCATCGGCCTGTCACCGTGGAAGAGATGTCCTTCAACCCCTTCACCATGGAAGTCAGCCTGAAAGGCATCACGCTCGGCAACCGGGAAGGAAAGGAGCCGCTCCTGGCTATGGACGAGCTACGGGTGAATGTCGCCGGCTTTTCTTCCCTGGCCCACCGGTCGGTCATTCTCGATGAAATTCTTATGTCCGGCCCCCGTGTACGAATTGTGCGTCTTCCCGACGGAACCTACAATTTTTCCGATCTCCTCCCGAAGGAAGATAAGACAAAGGCCAACAAGGGTTCTGCACTGCTGGGATTCTCCCTCAACAACATTCTGATCCGTGGGGGAAACATTGACTTTGACGACCGGCCCAAAGGGACAAAGCATAAAATTCAGGAGCTTACGCTCGACATTCCCTTCATCTCCAACCTCGACTATCAGGCAAAGCGATACGTGGAACCCCGCTTCTCCGCCCTAATCAACGGCGGCCGTTATATATTTCAGGGACGAGCTCTCCCTTTCTCCGCCTCCCGGGAAGCGAGTATCGATCTGGAGATCCAGGATCTGGACCTCCCCCAATACCTGGCCTATATCCCGGTAAAAACGGCCTTCCGGATACCGTCGGCCAAGTTGGACGCCAAGCTTACCGTGCGGTTCCTCGCCCCGCCGCAAGGGAAGCCGACTCTCCAGGTCGCCGGCCGGGTTGACCTGAGGGAGATAGCAATGGACGATCTCCGGGGCCAGGAAATTCTTCGCCTTCCCAAGGTGGAAGTCGTAATTGCCGCCCTGGAACCAATGCTTCCTTCGGTTCATCTTACCTCCCTGACCCTGATGAAGCCGGAGCTGATCATCCGGCGGGACCGGAAAGGCCAGCTCCAGTTAGCCAATCTGTTTCCCCCGGAACGTCAGGAGGAGCAGGAAAAGAAGGCTGCGCCCAAAGGCAAGGCAAGGGAAACCAAGGGAGACGAAGGAAAGCTTCAGACGCGGATTGACCGCCTGAGCATGGAGGGCGGGGCCGCCACGATCCTCGACGAGACGCCGCCGGAACGGGCAAAAATTGTCATGGACCCGATCCGCCTCAACCTGGAGGGCTTTTCACTGGCCAAGGGAAGCAAAGCCGTGCTGGACCTTGACCTGACACTGGACAAAAAGGGAACCATCGCCGTCAAGGGACCTATCGTCCTCGATCCCCTCGATCTCCAATTGGAACTGGCCTTGCGACAACTTCCCATTCGTACTCTTCAGCCTTACTTTGCCGACAAGGTCCGCCTCAATATCGTCCGGGGCGGCATTTCCGCCACGGGAAGTCTGACTGTCGCCGGGGAGAAAAAAGGCCCTCCCCGGGTAAATTACAAGGGTCAATTGGCTGTGGGCGACTTTGCCTCCCGCGACAAGGCCTTCGGCAACGATTTCGTGAAATGGCGGATGCTCTCCTTTGATGGCATAGACACCCGATCACAGCCTTTCC
>JALNVY010000341.1 GCA_023231165.1 Syntrophales bacterium
ATATCTTGACATCAAATCTTCGTAAGCCTCGTCGGCAAGGGCCGCCGCCAGTGGTTCTCCTGGCGCCGCCGGTTGCTCCTCCCTCCTCAGCAGCGTCAGAATCTTAGTTGCGGACTGCGTGATTTCGCTCCGCCGGTCTTTCCAGGCCTGCTTTACCTGGGGAATGAGCTCCCGCAGACCCGTCCGGCCGAACCTACTGTCTTTGGGGATATAGGTGGCGGCGAAAAATGGGCTTTTATCCGGGGTCATGAATATGGTCAGGGGCCAACCGCCGCCGCCTGTCATCATCTGGCCGGCGGTCATATAAAATTTGTCGATGTCGGGCCGCTCCTCCCGGTCCACTTTGATACAGACAAAGGTCTCGTTCATTAAGACTGCTATGTCGGGATCTGCAAAGGATTCATGGGCCATTACATGGCACCAGTGGCAGGTGGAATAGCCGCTGGAAAAAAAGACGGGCTTTTCTTCCCGGGTAGCCCTGGCAAAGGCTTCTTCTCCCCAGGGATGCCAGTCCACGGGGTTTTCGGCGTGTTGGAGGAGATAGGGACTTTTTTCGCGGTTCAGCCGGTTAGTCATGGCAATTCATCCTATATGTCAACGGTTATTTTTTTCAATCCCCCTGAGGGATTTATTCGGAAGTGTAAACGGATTACCCGGCGGCCGCTGTTGATAAGTGCTTGACGGTCTCCCATCGCTTGGGCAGCCTTGAGGGCGCCGAAGGTTATAGATGAGAACAACTGCCCGGGTTCATCGGGAATGGGGGCGTCTTCCGGGTCGGCAGCGGTGATCTGGATGAATAGCCCTGCCCCCCGGTCCCCTTTGTGGAGTTGTCCGGTGGAATGGAGATACCGGGGACCGTAACCGACCGTGGTTGCCAGGCGGTATCTGTCCCGGATGCGGCGGCGCAAGTTTGTCAGAGCCAGATCCATCTCCCGCGTGGGGGCGACATAGGCCTGGAGGGCAACGTAATCCCCCGCCTTTGCCTGGGCAAGAAAGTCTCGCAAGGACACAGCATCTCCAAAAATATCCATGGCTTCTGAAGACCAGGCAGGAGTCTCTTCCGGGAGCTTTCCCTCATCCCGGTAAGCGGCGGCCATTTGTCGGGCCAGCACCTTGGCGGCCTCGACATCGGGCTGGTCAAAGGGGTTGACACCCAACCGCTGCCCGGCGACGGCGGTCGCCATTTCCCAAAGCAAGATCTGTCCCCCCAGGGCGTAGGGTTCCTCTATTGATAGCTTCATGATGGGATGACCAGCCTGACGGAGCGCTGCCAACAGGCTATCGTACCGGTTGTCTTCCCCAATGCTTACATTGATGAAGACACGGTCATCGCCGTAGACCTCCGGTGGTCCCGGCGCCTCCCCGACAATTGGAAGAACTCCTTGGCCATCCTTGCCCGTGCTTTCCGCCAGTAATTGCTCCAGCCAGTCGCCGAAACTCTCGATTTTCGGGGATAGGAAGAACGTCGCCTTGTCCCGCCCCGCCTTTGCCAATTCGCCCAGAGCCGTACCCAGTAGGGCGGCGCTTATAACCGTCTCTCCCGGCTGATCATCGCAATCTTTCTGACTTCCCCCCGGAAGAGATGTTTTTCCTTCTTCTTTGTGCCCGGCCCGGAAGGCCGCATACTTATCCAAACTCGGCGCTTTTTCCTTCTCCCCCTCCATACGGGCAGAGGCGAGCAACCGCCCGATGTCCATGCCAATGAGAGCCCCGGGGACAAGACCGAAACAGGACAGGACCGAAAACCGCCCTCCGATGTCCGGGTCATTCAGAAAGGTATGGCGAAAATCAAGTCGCTCCGCCCAGTCAGCGATCCCGCTGCCCGGATCGGTAATGGCAATAAAATGGCGGCCCGCCTTTTTCTGACCCAGCGCGGCCAGGACCTGGTTATAGAAATATTTCATGAAGGAGAAGGTCTCGACGGTGCCCCCGGACTTGGTGGAAACAACGAACAGGGTCCGGGAGAGATCAAGACTCCGGGCAAAGGAAAGGACCGTGGCCGGATCGGTGCTGTCGAGAATGGCAAGTTCCAGGTAGCCTTTCTTGACGCCGAATACCTTCCGGAAGGTCTCCGGACCCAGGCTCGACCCCCCCATCCCGAGAAGGAGGGCATGATGGTATCCATCTTGACGGACGGTTTCTACGACAGCCTGAATCTCCGCAATGCGATCCCCCATGTTCCAGGGACTCTCCAGCCATCCCAAGCGATTGGAGATCTCTACGGGAGAAGGCTTCCAGACCGTGTAATCCTGCGCCCAGATCCGCTCCGTGACGTGTTCACCCTGTAAAGCGGCGAGCGTCTTCTCGATGGCAGTACGGTAAGAACCTGGATAAAAATTTTCATTCATTTGCAATCGCCCCCACCAAAGACACCTTATGTTCACTTGATAGCGCTTTGATTTATAAACGCAATTACTTTGTCATAACGCAAAAGTAAATACAACTATTTTTGCCTGACAGACAATTCCATTGTTTATTGACACAGACAATTTTCCTTATTGACGGAATGGGTCGGATGCAATAATCTTGGAAAAATTATAACGTGTCCGCAACAATTCCTAAAACACCCTCCCCTTCAAGGGGAGGGCCGGAGTGGGGATGGGTTTCATGTAGTCGTTAACTGGAGAGAACGGCACAAATGAGGGAGTCATGATGCCTGCCAGAATAAGAAGGGACCCGCCGACGCTAAAGCTTGTCTTGACTTCCCTTGCCTTCGTTTTCCTGTTGATTGCC
>JALNVY010000342.1 GCA_023231165.1 Syntrophales bacterium
ATGGCAGCTTTGACAAGATTTCCAAAAAATGGCTTCCCGTCGGAGAATCTGCGACAAAATAAGTTATCGCAAATCCGTACCTGTTTGGTCTGAAGATACTCAATGGGGCGCTGAGGTCAACGAACAACGATTTGAGCAGCAGCTTGGATAGCTCCGCCTAACTACACATTTTTCGTATCGTTGTTTCATTGACACAAGAAACCATTCTTCATATATTTTTTTCTTAGAAAACTGCCTATAAAGGTAATCTCCATGCCACTGAAGATGCTGATATTCATTTTGATCACCTCTTTTACCCTTGGCGGATGCATGAGCAAATCCCAACAGTACTATGCTCAGGGAGATCATGCCGCCATGCTCAGGGAGTTTGACCGCAAGGAGGGGTTACGGACGTTAAACGGCATCGATTTATACTACTTGTGCCCTTCTTTCATTGCCATGAGAAAATATCAGCAATCCTTGCAATGCGCCGATGAACTGGAGAGCAGAGATAAGAGCGTGGTGAATGCCCTCGGTCAGATTTTCACCCCGAGCATATTCAAGGTGCGGGCATATCTCATCAAGCTTCAAGCATATCTCGACACCGGTGATTTCGCAAAGGCGGTAGAGTATGGAGAAAAAGCATATGAACTGGCGGCGCAGGGCGGCTTTTCCATGTTTTCGGGGATGGATTCCATCGGCATAGACATTATCGGCGACTTGGGCCTTGCCTATGCCGTCTCCGGCAATCGTGAGAGAGCAAGAGAAATGATTGACAAGTTGGATCGGTATTCCATGTCCGTCCTGCGGGGTTATGTTTTTGAGCCATATCGTCAGCTTCAGAAAATCCGGATTGCTTTCGCCCTGAAAAACTATGACGAGGTCTTATCCCTCTGCAATCTTAACGAAGGAATCTTCGATGGAAAATGGTGGAGTAACTTGCCGGGGCATCGCTTCACCTACAGCAAGCTGAACCTGAGTTTCATAAAGGCAAAATCCTATTATGAATCAGGGAATCTCCCCGCCGCCGATGAATTGTACACTCTCTTGCTAAAAACGCCCAATATTTCCGAAAGCTCCGATATTTATTACTATTCCCTCGCTGATCTCGGGTCTATTCGCCTGGCCCAGGCGAGGTATTCCGAAGGCATCGAGTTGTTGTGCAAGGCCGTGGATGAAATCGAGTTGCAGCGGTCCACCATCGCCACGGAGAGCGCCAAGCTCGGATTCTTCGGGGACAAGCAAACTGCATACAAAACACTAATCGGGGTGTTGTTCGCCCAGGGCCGATACCAGCAGGCGTTTGAGTATGTCGAACGCAGCAAGGCCCGGGCATTGGTGGATATACTCGCAACCAAGACGAATTTTGCCGTCCAGTCCGGAGACGAACGCCAGGTGCGGGAAGTTCTCGCCCGGCAGCAGATAGAGGAGCAGGAAGCTTTTCTCGGGGAGAGCGTATCTCAAAAGAGTAACACCAGAGGAGTGATGATCAAGACGAAGGAACAACTGAAAAGCCAGGCGGGGGAGCTTGCCTCGCTCGTGAGCATTACCTCGATGCCCCTTGGAGAGATTCAAAGGCTCATTCCGGCCGATGAAACGCTTGTGGAATACTATTATACGGAAAAGGATCTGTACGCTTTTGTCCTGACATCGCAGCGTTTATCGGCAATCCATGCGGAGACGGGCACGCTGGGGGACGACCTGCGGGAATTTCGCAAATTCATGGGAAATGCCGCCGTGGTCCAACATGACGAGCTTGCCAAACGATTGCACGAAAAACTCATCAAACCATTGGCGGGTTCATTGAAAACCCGCAAACTGATCATAGTTGCGCACGGGGCGCTGCATTACATTCCTTTCTATGCCCTGCGGGACGAAAAGGACCATATCATTGAACGCTACAGCATCCGCATGCTTCCCAGTGCCGGTGTATTAAAATACCTGCCGGGGCAGAAATCAGCCAAGCCCGGCGATATATTGGCTTTTGGCAATCCCGATTTAGGAAATCCCAAGTTCGATCTTGCTTATGCGCAAAATGAAGCGATTGCCGTCTCCCGGACGCGACCGCATTCGATGGTGCTTCTGAGAAAAGAGGCAACAGTAGCGGCTTTGATCAAGTATGGCGCCGGGTTTCGTTACATCCATTTTGCAACCCACGGGGAATTCGACGTAGACAAACCGTTGAATTCTGCCCTCCTGTTGGCCGTGGATGGGGACAGCGATGGAAGATTGACGGTTGATAAACTCTATTCCATGAAACTTAACGCCGACTTGGTGACTTTAAGCGCATGTGAGACGGGATTGGGGAAAATCGTCAACGGTGATGATGTCGTGGGATTAACGAGAGGTTTCCTCTACGCCGGCAGTAGTTCCATTGTGGCAAGCCTTTGGACGGTAGACGATATGGCGGCATCGCAACTGATGACTCGTTTCTATCAAGAACTGGATAAGAGCGACAAGCGGGAGGCATTACGAACAGCACAATTGGAAACGAAGAAGCAATACCCCCATCCCTATTACTGGGCTTCCTTCCAACTGACTGGAAATGCGCAATAAGAAATACGAACGATAAGAGATTGCAGAGATTGACTTTTTTCGATCGTTGAATTACCAAGTTCGTATTCGTAACTCTCGCAACTCAAAACAGCAGTATGGTAGGGAATGATAATGGTTTCAAAGGGTAATCAGCACCTATCAGCCACTTTTCATTTGACATCTCCATGGATATACGGTATTATCTCCACGGGTTAAGA
>JALNVY010000343.1 GCA_023231165.1 Syntrophales bacterium
CGATCCGCCTTGTTGATAACGAAGATGTCGGCGATTTCCATAATCCCGGCCTTGATGGCCTGGATCTCGTCGCCCATCCCCGGAATCAGGACCACGATAACCGTATGGGAGTGGTTGATGATATCCACTTCCTGCTGGCCGGTGCCGACGGTCTCGACGATGATCATATCCTTCCCCATAACATCCATGATATGAATTGCGTCGCCGACCGCCCTGGATAGACCGCCCAGAGCCCCCCGCGTTGCCAGACTCCGGACAAAGACGCCCGGATCTTCGGCATGGCGCTGCATGCGGATCCGGTCTCCTAAAATGGCCCCGCCGGTGAAGGGGCTGGTAGGATCCACGGCCAGGACGCCCACGGTTTTATCCTTCTTGCGGAAGGATTCCACCAGGCCGTCCACGAGGGTGCTTTTCCCCGCCCCCGGAGAGCCGGTAATCCCAAGGACATTAGCCTTGCCGGTCAGGGGGAAGATATGCTTGATGGTGGATCTTGCTTCCACCATCCCGTCTTCGAGATTTCTAATGAGGCGGGAGGCCGTTCTTACGTCTCCCGCTTGGATTCTTTTTACACGTTCCATAATATCAAGCCCTTGGATGCACGTTTGTTTTGAACCAGTCCACAATACCGTCGAGTTTGGCGCCGGGGACAAAGATAGCCTTGAGGCCGGCGTCATAAAGCAACTGGAAATCCTGCTCAGGAATAATGCCGCCGCCGACGACGGTGATATCACCGGCCCCCTGCTCCTTCAGCAGTTTGGCGACGGCGGGGAACAGATACCGATGGGCTCCGGAAAGGCAGCTTAATCCCACTACGTCCACGTCTTCCTGAATCGCCGCGGAGGCGATCTGCTCCGGCGTCTGATGACAGCCGGTGTAAATGACTTCAAATCCTGCGTCACGGAAACAGCGGGCCAGAACCCTGGCGCCACGATCGTGACCATCGAGGCCCGGTTTCGCAACCATTACACGAATCTTTTTAGCTGACATATCGAAATTCCCTCCTCAAGTCGTTATCTTAGTATAATCCCGGATCCCGGTATTCGCCGTAAACTTCACGATAGACATCGCAGATTTCCTGGACGGATGCCAGGCTCTTCACGGCTTCGATGCAGTAGGGCATGACGTTCTCGCCCTTCTTGCAGGCGCTTTTGATATCGTCGAGGGCTTTCTTGACGGCCTTGCCGTCCCGTTTCCTTTTGACGGCATGCAACCGTTCGACCTGCGCGGTTTCTACGGCATCGTCGATCTCGATCAGGGGAATGGGAATCTTTTCGTCGGTAACGTACTTGTTGACGCCGATCATGATCTTTTCACCGGCGTCGACCTGCCGCTGGTACAGATAAGCGGCGTCGGATATTTCGAGCTGTGGGAATCCCTTTTCAATGGCCGCAACCATGCCGCCCATCTCGTCGATCTTGTGGATGTATTCCCAGGCCTTCTCTTCCATCTCATTGGTCAGGGCCTCGACGAAATAGGAACCGGCCAGCGGATCGATGGTGTTCGCGGCGCCCGTTTCCTCAGCGATGATCTGCTGGGTCCTGAGCGCGATCTGCACCGCATGATCCGAGGGCAGACAGAGGACTTCATCAAGGGAGTTTGTGTGGAGGGACTGGGTCCCGCCGAGTACCGCTGCCAGGGCCTCCGTAGCCGTCCGGACAACGTTGTTGTAAGGCTGCTGCGCCGTGAGGGAACACCCGGCTGTCTGGGTATGGAACCGCATCCACCAGGACCGCTGATCTTTGGCCTTGTAACGATCCCGCATCGCTTTTGCCCAGATCCGACGGGCGGCCCGCAGCTTGGCGATTTCTTCGAAGAAGTCGATATGTGAGTTGAAGAAGAAGGACAACCGCGGAGCAAATTCATCAACTTCCAGTCCCTTGCGGCGGATGACGTCTTCGACGTATTCCATGCCGTCCCGCAGGGTAAAGGCCAACTCCTGAACGGCCGTCGCGCCGGCTTCCCGGATATGGTAACCGCTGATGCTGATGGTGTTCCAGCGGGGAACGTACTTGGTTCCGAATTCCACGGTGTCGCTGATCAACTTGACCGAGGGATCGGGAGGACACATCAGGGTCTTCTGGGCGATGAATTCCTTGAGCATGTCGTTCTGGATCGTCCCGCCAATTTTGGTCAGGGGGATGCCCCTTATCTCAGCGGCGGCGCAGTACATGGCCCAGAGTGCCGTTGCCGGCGGGTTAATGGTCATGGACGTGGTAACTTTGTCCATGGGGATGCCTTCGACCAACTGCATGAAGTCTTCCAGGGTATCGATGGCGACGCCGCACTTTCCGCATTCCCCCCTCGCTTTGGGACAGTCGGAGTCATAACCCATCAATGTTGGAAAATCGAAAGCCGTGCTGAGACCAGTCTGCCCTTCCTTGAGGAGCATATGCCAACGTTCGTTGGTCGTCTTGGCGTCTCCCATGCCGGAGAACATTCGGTAGGTCCAGTATTTACCCCGATAACCGGTGGGCTGATTGCCCCGCAGGTAGGGGAACTGGCCAGGATAGCTGATATCCTTTTCAAAATCCATGTCTTTGATGTCATCGGGACCATAAAGACGTTTAATCTGGAGGTCGGATACAGTGGACCAGAGCTTTTCCGGTTTCTGATCGGCGACCTTGGCGACGCTCTTGCGAACCTCGTCCTCCCACTTCTGTTTGAGCGTGCTGGAGCTTGCCAGCACTTCCGCTGCAAAGTACATACGCTAC
>JALNVY010000344.1 GCA_023231165.1 Syntrophales bacterium
GCCTTCGGGCGGATTCCCCTGACCATCGGGGAGGCGCGGCGGGAAATCATGGAGCTGTTTAATAAATGACAGGCAGATGACGGGGTCAGACTCACTTATTGACATTTAGGCGTAAATGTCAATAAGTGAGTCTGACCCCGCAACGCATGGGAGGGTTCTTGGCAGGCAGATCCGCACAGGGCAGAATGGGATTTACGACGGGAAGCTGCGCCGCGGCGGCGGCCAAAGCGGCTGCTCAGCTTCTCTGCACCGGCGAAGAACCGCGAAGTGTCGAGATTGGCCTTCCCGATGGGACCCGTGCCAGTTTCCCCCTCCTGTACGTGCGCCGGCAGGATGACGGCGCCGTTGCCGCCGTCCGCAAGGATGCCGGGGACGACCCCGATGTGACCGACGGGGCAATCGTGGAGGCGGCAATTTTCTGGATGGATAATGACGGTGACCATCTTAAAATAGCTAATAGTGGCAAGCAATTCAAAGGTAATAACGGGAGCGCCAATCTTGAAGCAGGGAATGGGGGTGTCCATTTTGAAGCGGGCGAAGGGGTGGGAAGAATCACCAAACCGGGATTGTCCATACCGCCGGGAGAGGCGGCCATTAATCCTACTCCCCGGAAGATGATCGAAGCGGCGCTGCGGGAGGTGACCTACCGGGAGATTAAGGTAACTTTATCCATCCCCGGAGGAGAGAAACTGGCAGCCAGGACCTTCAATCCCCGCCTCGGCATTGAAGGGGGATTGTCCATCCTGGGGACATCCGGGCGGGTCCGCCCTTTCAGTTGTCCCGCCGTGCGAACCTCGCTGCAATATTGCCTGAATGTGGCGACAGCTACGGGGGTGGATCGTCCGGTTTTCGTCCCCGGTCATATCGGGGCCCGGGCCGCCCGGCGGCATCTGGGGGCGACGGAAGAACAGATTATCGAAGTGAGCAACGAATGGGGCTTTATTCTGGATGCGGCCGTTTCCTGCCCATTCAAGATGATCATGATCCTGGGACATCCGGGAAAACTGGCGAAACTTGCCATGAACCAGTGGGACACCCATTCCTCCCGATCCCCGAGTGCTGTCCCCTTTGTGACCGATATGGCGGCAAGGGTATTGGGAAAAGAGCTTGAGGAAGGCAATACCGTTGAAGGCCTCTTTGCGGCCCTTTCCGCCCGGGAAACTAAAATGTTGGGGGACGAATTGGCGGGTGCTATTTGCCGGGCGATCCGGAAGCGAACGGAAGCGGCCTGGGAGGTAAAAGTAGTTCTGGTGAATATGAAAGGCGACTTGATCGGGCGAGGTTGTTAATGGGAAACGAGCCGTTACAGCTTCTTCAACTCGTTATCGTTAATATTCTCAACATGAGTCTTTTATTGCTGTTGTGAATTGTAGTGCAGGGAGTGCCTCATGAGAAGTGTTCTGTCCGTCAGTTTACCGGAAAAAATGTCTGCTGAACTGGATGCTATTGCCGAAGAACGGGAAGGAGTAAAAGCTATATTGTGAAAGAGTCCTTGGGGGAATATTTGTGGGAGAACAGATTCCGACGCATGAAGAAACGTGTCAACCCCAAAGCTAAAGCATTGGGTTTTATTACGGATGACGACGTTTTCAAGGAACTGTTTGCTTGATAAATATGATCTATTATGCAAGATTACGAATGGTTATGGTTTATGCCGTGGCAATGAATGATAGGTGATGCGAATTTTAGCTGGAATCGGATAGATAATAAATTCGGCCACTCTCGCTTACACGCGTTGAACGACGGAGCAGGGTGTTAAAACGGGGTTGATGAATATGGGTACGATCGCTAATATACAATTTCAGAAAAACCGTATCGAACAATTCTGCATCAAATATTATATCGGGCGACTATCCTTTTTCGGATCGGTTCTCCGGCCGGACTTCCGGGCGGACAGCGATGTGGATGTGCTGGTGGAGTTTCAACCCGGTCGGCGGGTCGGCTACATCCGGCTGGCCGAGATGGAACTGGCGCTTTCCGACATCCTGGGACGCAAAGCGGACTTGCGGACACCGGCGGAGCTAAGCCGGTACTTTCGGGATGAGGTCATGGAAGAAGCGGAGGTTCAGTATGTCGAATCCTGATATTGTCCGTGTCCGCCATATGCTGGATGCGGCACAGGAGACATTGTCGTTTGTCGGCGATAAATGCGGCGCGTAACATTAAGATAAAGTGAATCTAACAGCGAAAGGAGGAACACATCATGAAAAGAGTATTGAGAGTGGTTATCTTTTTAGCTGTGGTTGCCATTGGCGGACCATTGCTATTTTCAGGGATCTCGTCCGCGGCGGGACCGGCTAAAATTGTCCAGAGCGGAACGATTCTGACTGTAGCCGAATCCAAGAGGCTGATCGGCAAGGCTGTGGCACAGATGCCGATCGTGAAGGATGCCCTTGCAAACGGTATCGTCATCATCATCAAGGGGACAACCAATGCTTACGTGGCAGAGGAGATCACTGGGAAGAAAGCCGACCATGCAGCATTTGTGACGGGACGAATTGAACCTGAGAAAGGGGCCAAATACCTGCCCAAGGTGAAACCTGTTAATCACCTCATTCTGGAGAAAGGCAAGGTAGTTGATATAACGCTTGCCGATGCTGCGAAGAAGCTGAAAGCGGGCGACGTTGTCATCAAGGGGGCGAATGCCCTGGACTACAAGAACAGGATAGCGGCGGTTAATATTCTGGACCCGTCAGGGGGAAC
>JALNVY010000345.1 GCA_023231165.1 Syntrophales bacterium
ATGGGTCCTCGTCGCCTGGTGGTTGCCCGGGAATTAACGAAGATTCATGAAGAATTTATCAGGGGAACAATCGATGACGTTGAGAAGGAACTGGAAGAGAGGAACATCAAGGGAGAGATTACCTTGATAATTGAGGGAAAGATAAATAATTCTAGGGACTATTCTGATGATGAGATCCTGGTCTTGCTTATGGAATTGACGGGTGATCATCTGCTTAGCCTGCGCGACAGGGTACAGTGCGTAGCTGAGATAACGGGGTGCTCCCGGAAAAAAATCTATCAAATTGCTTTAACAGGCAAATTTTCTTGAACTATCCAAGCGGTTATGGTAGCAGGAGCAGTAAAAGTGGGGGAGGCAGTGCTATGAGCGAACGGGTCATGCGGCCGGGAGAGGAGATCTATGATCTTTTTGATGTCGTTGAAGAAGGAAACAGGGAATTCATCGATATTCCCGAGAAAAGGACCATGGTCGCCCTTGTAAATCCCAACCTCCAGGAAAAAATGATCAGGAAGGTGACGGAAACAACTGAAAGGGTAGCAAGAGAGATGTTTCCTGCCATTGCCGAACGGATCATCCGGGAAGAGATCGATAAACTTAAACAATGATGGTTGTTATTATGCGTTCTAGGACAGACGTCAATGGGAAATGAAAAAAACTATGCCGTATTATAAAAGAAGACGGATTTTAAAATATTACCCCTTTATCTTGATCCTGCTGACGTTTCTTATGTCAGGCTGTGCAAAGAAAATTCCTCACTTTATCACTCCGGAGTATGAAAAAAGGGGGATAAGACTGGTTGCCGTACTCCCGGTGTCGAATCAGTCAAAGAATTTGGAAGCTTCAAGTCTGTTTCGTGATAAGGTACTTGAGGCCATCTATTTCAAGGGCTATCCGAAGATTCCTCTGAATGTGATTGATGAGAAACTATCTAAATTGTATAAAGATTATCAGCAGCCAAACGTGGAATCAGTCACCCCCAGAAGTGTGGGTGAACTGCTAGGGGTTGATGCCGTACTTTATGTGACTCTCAAAGAGTGTGACACATCTTTCGTGCTTCTTTATTCGACGACATCAGTTTCTGCGATTTTCGACTTGCGGAACGCCCGCACGAATGACAGCCTGTGGAGTACCAAGTATAGCGTTACGGAAAGAAACTTCGAAATTACCAGGGAACGGCTGAGGATGAAGAGTTCACAGGTTTTTGAACCGGCCATGCAGGAAATTTTGAACGAGGTAATGAAGACCCTTCCTGAGGGACCGGATGGATAAAGTAAGGAGGTCATTCATGAATATAAATTTGATCTTTTTGCTGTTGTTGTTAACGGTAAACTGGATATCTCCCGGTGATGTCCAGGCCAAGAAGCCTTTAAAAATCAGTATTGGCAAGGGCGAGGCCCATATCGGTTATCTCGATGGAAGGATCCGGGTGCTGCCGAAGGGAACACAGGCCTGGCAAGCCTTAAATCTGAAAGATACCCTGCGGGGGGGAGATGAGGTAACCGTCGAGCGCAAATCACGCCTGGAACTTATATTACCGGACCAATCACGCCTTCGCTTTGCCGATGATACCCGCTTCACGATCCTTCAAGCCGGAGATGGAAACACTCAGGATGTCAAAGTCCATCTCGCTGTCGGCAGGACTTGGGCAAATGTCAGCAAATCGGTGGGAATCAAGAGAAAATTTGAGATTTCCTGTGATAACGCAATTGCGGGTGTGCGCGGGACAATCTACAGGATGAATGTTGACAAGGATGCCTCGGCGCTGGTCCGCGTCTATGACGGTGAGATAGCCGTTTCCGGGTCAACGAAGCCCTTGGTGGCCCCGAAAGCAATCGGTCCTCCAACCAAGATCGCCGGGCCGAGGAAAATTGCCGGACCAACGAAGGTCACCATGGAAGAGTGGACGGTGATCATTCGATCAATGCAGCAGATCAGCATCGGTCCGGACGGAGCGGCCTCCAAGCCAAGAGAGTTTACGGAGCATGAAGACCGCGACGAATGGGTCGACTGGAACAAGGCAAGGGATATGGAACGTTAATGGATGCAGGACGTATGAATATCCCTAATGCCCTGACCGTGATGCGAATCATTTTCGTACCCGTGATGGTGATCCTGCTCATGCAGGGAGAATTCTTCAAGGCATTGATGTTATTCGCTTTGCTAGGAATATCAGATGGTCTGGACGGCTTCCTTGCCCGTATCCTGAACCAGCAGACCGAACTGGGCGCCTATCTTGATCCGATTGCCGACAAGGCCCTCATCATAAGTTGTTTTGTGACCCTGTCTATCAAGCACATAATTCCGGGCTGGTTGAGCGTAATTGTTGTGAGCAGGGACTGTATCATTCTCCTCGGTGTCGCGGTTTTGTCTATTATGTCTGTCTCGTTTCAGATCCGTCCGACGATGATCAGTAAATTGACAACAGTATCACAGCTTTTAACTGTTTTTCTCGTTTTGGTCGTCCATGCCCTTTCTCTCCAGGGGGAGTTGAAAGTGGTTCTTCTGGGATTTTATATTGTTACGTCAATATTGACCGTTGCTTCCGGGCTGAATTATATCTTTAAAGGCATTCGCTTCATCAATTCGACGACGTGAAATATCGATATTTGCCTTGACATGAAAGGTTTTTCCTGTTAGATGGATGTCCCGTTCGCAAAGAGAAACATTTAGGCACGTAGCTCAGGGGGAGAGCGCCATCC
>JALNVY010000346.1 GCA_023231165.1 Syntrophales bacterium
ATCCAGTTTCCTGCCCGCTGTTTTCTCAAGAAATTCGATGTATTCATCAACCTGCGAACGCACATAACGACGCATCTCTTCATAATATCCGGTATGGCAGAAGGGGGTATCGAATATAAACAAGGGGACATTGAAATAACGGGCCTGTATTTCGTACCACTTGAGAACGGTGCCGCAGATATTGTTGCAGCAGATCAGCATGTCGGGCTTGGGCAGGCCGCCGATCGGGCCGCCGTTCACCGTCGCGCAGGAGATATCCGAACGGGCGTAGGAACACAGATCGCTGGCATATCCCATAGCCTCGGCCTTTTCGCACAGATCGACGCCCATCTTGCTGGCCCCGATCATGGCCCCGTGATTTTCCGGATATACGGGGATGATGTCCATGGCGATCAGGGGTTCAACAGGGCCGCCGCTGGTAATCCAGGCAACCTTTTTATTGTTCTCCGCGGCCGTCTTGGCGTCAATATAATATAAGGTCATTATTTCCTTCATTTTTTTAACGGATTTGATCTTTCTTTTGTCTTTTTCGGTCTTTTCAGTCTTTTCGGTCATGGCTCGCTCCTATTTACTTACAGCATTTCCAGGAATGCTTCGAATCTTGTCTGTAACTGGCCTTCCGCCGGGAGGGGATCTTCCACCTCCAATAGCAGGCTGGGAATGCCTTCCTGGTCCAGGGCGGCCTTAAGATAAGGGTAATCGAAGGCATGGGGATCGCAGAATTTCAGATATAGAAAAATGACGCCCCGTGCTTTTCTTTCGTGCGCCATGCGGATCAGATCTTCCGCCCGGTTTCGAAGTCCGGCGTGCTTTGCGGGACAGACGGCGCGCTGGAGGAAACGGTCCGCGATGGCCCTGATAGGATCTTTATCCGTGGAAACCAGGGTTTCAAAATATCTCGACCCGGTGCAGAAGTCATCCCAAATGACGGCGCCCCCGGCCGCTTCAATCATGTCATGGATTTGGGGCTGATTGCAGATACCCCCCGCCATCAGGAGGCGTTTGGTAGCGGGAACAGATTTAAAATCTGACCCCTGGGAACCTGCCCCTTCTTCTGACGATAATCTTGCCGCCTCCATTTTCTCGACGACTTTCTGCAAGACTTCCCGGACGCGTTCCCTGTCCATGATCATAGTTGCCTTGACAATGGTGTACAAGGAATCCCCCGTCATTAGTCCGGGCTGATCGCTCCTGAGTTCATAAATCCGGCGGAGCAGGAGGCGAATCTCATTCATCAGCCTGATGGTCTTGTGCAGATTATCATCAGTAATGGAGCAGTCGAGCTCCCTTTCCAGATCAGTTCTGAAGCGGTTCAGGACATCGATCATATATTGACGGGCGCTTTGGGTGTCGAGTTTTACCGGCAGGACGGCATCGAAATGAAAACCCTGGGTCACATTCATCCGCCAGAGATCGGAGAGGCGCTGAATTGAATCGCAGGTATGGGGGAAAACCATGCCATCCAGAAAATCCGTCCCCCCCTTCAGACCTTCTTCGAGAACACCTCTTACCAGGGAGCAGCAATAGGATTGCAGATGGGCATCCGCCCTTTCGACGGTTCCCGTCGTTCCAAACAAACGCAGGGGATGGGCCCCTGCCGCCAGAATCATTTCTTCCGGTGCGTAGGTACAGACATAACCAACGATCTTTTTCCCCGTATCAGCCTTTAACTTCCGTCCATAAGCAAACGGATCCCGCACAACATCGGCCATTTCTCTTAATATATCTTGCATTAATGACTCCTCAACCTTTTTGCTATCCACAATATTTGCCGCAGGCCTTCAAATTGGCAATCTCTTCCTGCTCCAGGGTGTTGTAGGCAATCTTTCCCACCAGGGTGCAGGGCAACGTCGTCCGGAATTCGATCTCCCGGGGGCAACTCCATTTGATCAGATGCTGCTTGCAATGCTTGATCAGGGTCTGTTCCATATCTGCCCCGGCCTTAGCCGCATCCTTCAAGACAACAAACGCTTTGACCTTCTGCACCTGTGCCTCGTCGGGGACGCCGATGACACAAGCGTCCTTCACGTCCGGGTGCTTATAGAGGATATCCTCCACCTGGGCGGGATAGACATTCATCCCCGAGGACTTGATCATTCTCTTCAGGCGTAGCTTGAAGAAGAAGAACCCGTCCGGATCCATCGCGGCGATGTCTCCCGTATGGAGCCAGATACGGCCGTCGGCGTGTGTTTTAAGGGTCTGAGCCGTCTCTTCCGGCTGATCTAGATAGCCCAGCATCACCGCCGGACCGTGGATACATAGCTCGCCTTCTTCTCCCACGGGGGCCTCATCCGTCGTCCCTGTATTGACGATCTTCGCTAACATGTCCGGAAAGGGGATACCGACGCTGCCTTCCCGATATTCTTGCAAGGGCGTGGCCATGATCGCTGTCACCGCCTCGGTCAAACCGTATCCTTCGAGAAGTTTAACCTTCCCTCCCCGCTTTTGAACCAAATCTTCAAATCGTTCCTTCACCGGCCTCGGCAGTGTATCGGCGCCACTAAAAGTCGCCTTCAGACAGCTCAATTCTGTATTCTGGAAAACCTGGTCCCGACAGAGGGCTTCAAACAGGGTAGGGACACCTACCACAATGGTGGGACGCTTGGACTTGATCAATTTGGCGACAATTTCCGGTGTAAATTGCGGTACGAGGATACTCTTGCCACCCCCCATAAA
>JALNVY010000347.1 GCA_023231165.1 Syntrophales bacterium
AGGAAACTTCATAGATCTGCCCGCCTTTGATGACCATTTGCGGATCTTGACAGGTCTCGATCCTGACCAAGGGATTCTCTTTTAAGACGGCCATATCGGCAAGCTTGCCTTTGTCGATCGTCCCGATTTTATCCTCCCTCCGGAGAATCTTTGCATTATTGATTGTCGCGCACCGGAGGACCTCCTGATTCGAAAAGCCGATTCTCCCGAGCATTTCCATCTCCCGCCACAGCATGCCATGATAAACATAGGGGATGCCGGCGTCGGTTCCACAGCCGATCACAATCCCGGCCTCTTTCATCTTCAGTAAATTCTTCGGACCATGGAGCAGGATATCGAAATAAATATCCGGCTTGGCCATGAATTTGCCGTTTTTATATAAATTACCGCATCCATATTCTCTGTAATATTGAAGGGCTTCAACATTTTTTTTATGTATCGCCGGTTCAATATAACGGTCCGGCGACGAGGCGAGAAACTGCCGCCGGATGGACAACTCGTTATCAATGAAGTCATTCCGGTATTCCTCCGGGAGCTTGTCAAAGGCCTCTTCCGCGGCAAGCATTTGTGCAATGACCATGGTAGGCACGATGGCAATCTTCTTCCCGGCCATCTCTGCGATTTCCCGATCTGTCAACAACACATCGGCAAGGGAATGTTCCATAGAACTGATTCCGTATTTAAGGGCCCGGTCAAACCCGAATTTCGTATGGATGTGACCGGCGACGGGGAGGTTGTTCCGATGGGCAAATTCAAAAATTACCTGTAATTCTTCTTCACTGTAAACGGGTATCTCGCCTTTTCCACACAGCAGGGACTTGTTATCCATCGTAAGTTTGAGGAAAGAAGCGCCGTTTGCGAGACTCCGCTGCATCTTTTCTTTCAGCTCCGGGATGTCTTTAAACCAGGAACTGGGATTCCCCGTAAAAGCCATGGCAATTCCGGAAAAGGCGCTTACATCGGCAGGATCGAGATCCGGATGCCCGCCATAAACGTTCGTAAAGGCATTACAATAGACAACTGTCGGCCCCGTCAATTCCCCTTCTTCAATCATTTCAATATAGTTATGCAGCAATTTCGGCAGTGCGCCCATGTCCCGGATGGTTGTCACACCCTGGGTGAGTTGCTGGACATAATTTCTTTTGATCTGGCGAAGCATCGTGGGAACGCCGAAGGGATTGAATTCCGCCTCGCTGGAAAGCGTTGAATGGCAATGGGCATCAATCAGACCCGGGATCAGATAGCGATTTTTCATATCCACAACGAGAGATCCTTCCCGGGGCGAAAGTATCCGGTCTGATATGGATTCAATCACTCCGTTGCGGATCGCAATGGTCCGGTCATGATTAAGCACCCCCTGAACTACATCGACGATGTTACAATGGATCAGCTCTAGTGATTTGCCCTCGCCGGCGCCGATCGGTTTGTATTTGGGGATCGACGTGCAGCCGGTCATGGCAGGCAGGGAAAGATAAAGGGCGGAGGCCGCAGCCAATTGCAGGAGCCCTCTTCTGGTCATTATTCGGGATTCATCCTGGTTCATGGTCATTCACCCTCTTCCACGATTCGGCTTTTATTTACCACGCTTCGCTGTCGTTGTATAGAACGTTTGTGGAGGTCGCCAGTTTGTGGACGGCGCCATTGACACGCCTGCTCATTTCCACTATATTTACACTCCTATGAAGAAACGGCGAGACATGGCGAAAGGGGAAGGCATAACAAAACAATCCTGGAAGCCCGGGAATGTGCTTTCTCCTGTACCGGTGGTTTTGGTGAGTTGCGGCGGGACAAAGGGATGGAAGCCGAATCTGATCACCATTGCTTGGGCGGGAAGCGTATGCAGTGACCCGCCGATGCTGTCGATCTCCGTCCGTCCGGAGCGATTTTCCCATGAAATCATTCAGGATACCAATGAATTTGTGGTGAATGTTCCCTCCCTGGCGCAGGCAAGGGCGACGGACTGGTGCGGAATGGTTTCCGGGCGCACGGTGGACAAGTTTGCCGGAACGGGTTTGACACCGGCAGCGGCCTTGAAAGTGGGTTGTCCGATCGTCCTGGAATGCCCCCTCAACATCGAATGCCGGGTGCGGCAATCATTAAATCTTGGTTCCCACACGATGTTTGTGGCCGAGGTGATTGCGGTACAGGTTTCTTCAAAGCTGCTGGACGCGAAGGGACTCCTCCGCCTGGAGAAAGGCGGCTTGCTGGCGTTCACTCACGGGCAATATTTCGCCCTTGGCCGCTGTCTGGGCCGCTTCGGCTATTCCGTGCAGAAACGTCCCCGCCAGGTCAGCCATGCGTCACCCCGTAAAGGGACCTGACCGTCAAACTTGACTTTACGGGGGAAAGAGTTCCCGGGAAATCCTATGAATCATTTCAGATCACCTCTCACGAACGATGGAAATGACCCATCTACCGCTTCCCGGCAAGGGGAAGAGACTCAGGATGGAGATCATTTTCATGCCAAGCGGGTATTGATCCTGTTTGCTCATCCCCGTTTCGAAAAGTCCCGGGTTAACCGGGCGCTCCTCAGCGCCTTACCCGTATCTGACGCCATAACGCTTCACGATTTGTACGAGCTGTACCCCGATTACAATATCGATGTCGAAGCGGAAAAACAATTACTCATCACCCATGATATCCTGATCTGGCATCACCCTTTCTACATGTAC
>JALNVY010000348.1 GCA_023231165.1 Syntrophales bacterium
ATGTTTTGGAGTATTTTCGTTCTACAGGCCCCGGCTGGCAGGCACGTATCGATGCCGCGCTAAAAGAGTGGGTTGCGCAGCATGGTCAGGGCAGTGAAAGAAAGGAAATGTGATTATCCATCCGACTCCTCTGGACGATTTACATCAGCAGTGTGATTCCCAAGCATCTGGGTCACTCTTCAGGTCTTTTCCGTATACCACCTATTGAAAAATGTTAAATACCCGGTAAAAGAGGCGGTTTTGCAAAACCGATGGGTAATCGCTTTCAGCCTGCCTGCTTGTTTTAAACATTGCCGCCACGTCGCCGCTATTCATTTTGCCGTGCTTATTGATGTATTCCACAATACTTTCAAACCTTGGCTTGCGCAGTATGATGAGATATGGCATCTGCAATTTCCGACCAAACCTTTTTTGGCATGTCATGCCCCATGCCGTTAATGATCAACAAACTTGCTCCAGGTATCACCCGAGCTGTATCTTTACCACCCTCCACTGGTATCAGCGGATCATCAGCCCCATGAATGACGAGTGTTGGGACCTTTATGGATGAAAGCAACGATCTTCGATCGCCGCTGGCAATGACGGCTGTGTTTTGACGTGCCATTCCCTGCGGGCAATATGAACGATCATAGCTCTTCTCCATGAAAGTTCGGACTCTATCTTCCTCGAATGGAAACCCGGGACTCCAAATCCTCCGCCATACATTCACAAAGTGTTCAACATATGCTTTGCGTTCCTCCGGTGCAGGCGCGACAACAGCAGCTATTGCATCCAGTTTCCCATACGGAAGATCCGGATTTCCCGTGGTCGACATGATTGAAGTCAGACTCAGAGCATATTTTGGATGTCGATAAGATATAACTTGGGCGATCATACCGCCCATCGAAGCGCCGCATATATGTGCCTTTCCGATGCCTAAAGCATTGAGTAAACCAACGGAATCATCTGCCATATCGTCAAGAGTATATGCCGATTCTACAGTTTTGCCTTCCATGGCGGCTTTAATTGCAGCCATAATATCAGGGATTCCTGCTTCATCAAATTTTGTCGAAAGACCTGCATCCCGGTTGTCAAAACGGATTACAAAGAGGCCTGCTTTTGCTAATAGTTCACAGAACTCAGCATCCCATACGATCATCTGGGCTCCATTTCCTGCAATTAATAATAATGCCGGGAAAGAACTGTCGCCGAAAGTATCATATTCAATCCGGATTCCATTAGCTGTCACATTAGGCATTGTTTACTCCTCGCATAAATTTATAAATTTGATAGACGTTCTGCTACCCAAACTCTGATGATAGATTGTCTGGGTACATCTTAACGCCTTGCTTCTTTGTCCAGTAATTGAATCATCCACACGGGAAAATCTACATTTACCCTTTTCTGTTCCTGTTTCGGCCGCCTTGCCTTTGACATATCAAGATACTGGGAAATATTCTCGCCTTCATCAAATTTTTTATCAAACTCACGAGCCTTCATGTATATCAACCTCCTCTTTTCTGGATCGCCGCACCTGCTGGGTGAGTTTTGTGATCGAGAGGGTCTCCGAGTGTAAGCGCGGGCAGTAATGTGGCGAACATTCTAAGGTCCAAATGTATACTGATATGCAATATACGAGTTAAAATAATTGGGACCCCAGACATCCTGACCTGCCGACAGCAGCAGGTGATGATGTTCCGTAATGTTTATGATTGCACCAATTGTAAATCCCTTGCTCTCATCTATGCCTTCCTTACTTGCCGAATTGTAGTAAATCTCCGCGCCCAGAGTCAGATTCTTGGTTATCTCTCGCTGTGCCTGCCAGCCTAAATAGAGCCAGTTCCTGTTTCCATCTCCAGGATTAATCCAGTAGCCCCCTCCTCCGTATGTCGTCCAGGCCCCCCAACTCTTCTGCAACCAGAGGGGGAGGTAGTATTGGGCCTTCCCATTGCCCAGACCTTTGGAAGAATCTCCCGAAGGAATTTCAATAAGGGGAGATGTAGCGACCTGCGGGCGTGATGATGTTTCCTCGATAAAACGATACTTGAAGCCGATTTCCGTGTCGCCGTAGCCATATTGGGATGATTGGCCCTCCTGCTTAATATAGTAAAATGGGGCTAAAGCGTGAAATTCAAGATTCGGTGCAAGGCCATAGTTGAACTCCACTTGCGGAAGCGTGGCTGATCTTTGATCTCTATCATTGCTATATTGTGAGGCAAGAGAGATTTCATAATGCTTGTATTCCACCGGCTCCGGATTGTCTGTTTTGAAAGGCGGTCCTGCCATGGCAATTCCTGATACGACGTTTAAAAAAAGACAGGTGGCAATGGAGATCCTTAAAAGCTTGGATAAGCGGTTGAAGATTCTCATATTAAGGGAACCATACCAGGTTCTTTTTCGATATCATTCAATTGATGTCTATTATTGCTGACTATGCATTAAATTACCGGTTTTTTATTGGCCGTTGAAAGATGTTTTCCCGTTCGCGGATTTTCGTTGCGCCAATAAAATCAAAGTATTCCGTGAAAGTAAGCATCTGATCCCAGATGCCTTCACTTGTTCCGGTTTCCTTAAGGCATTTCGCCCACTTTTGCAGTGCCTTCACGGTAGCGTATAGAGAGGCGCAAGGATATGTAACCACATTATAACCAATTTTCTCCAATTCACCG
>JALNVY010000349.1 GCA_023231165.1 Syntrophales bacterium
GTTTATTCGACTGGCATTAAATAAATTGTTTTGAATCACGATATGGGGATGACGATATCCTGGCTCCGAACCCGTGGGTTCAGTAAGGTCAACCCAATATATTTCACCCTGTTTAATTACCATAACTCTTGCTCAACCATCTTATTGTGCTTGATTTGCATGGCTTTTGAAATTCCCCTTTCCTCTTCGCTAGGGAAATCCTCATACACCTCGTTCAACTGAGCAAGCAAAGATTTATTCTCTTGTTTTTTCAGATAGTCCTGCACAGCCAAGGTAAAAACCTTGCTTCGGGAAACATGCAAGTCGTTGGATAATCTATTGACTTTTATGAGCAATTCTTCATCTATTGATATTGCCGTTTTGACTCCAGGCATAAAACACCTCCAATCTAATGGATTTTCCTATGGACTTTATTATGCATATTATTTATACCCGTGTCAATACCTTTACGGCTATAATTGGTATGCTTTGTTTTGTTATCTGGTAACGAAAAAATCAGCCGGAGCGTGGCGATCGGCTGGATTGAATTGCTAGGCAGGCGAAGCCAGCTTGAGACCAATAATGCCTGTGAGGATAAGCGCCAAGCTCAATAGTCGACCTAAACTCGCTGGTTCGTTAAATAGGACTATTCCCAATATGGCCGTACCGACTGCGCCGACACCAACCCAAACGGTATATGCTGTACCTACAGGTAGTGATTTCATTGCAATACCGAGCAAGCCAAGACTTATAAGCATTGCCAGCATCGTGCCTACGGTGGGCCATAAGCGACTAAAGCCCTCTGTGTATTTAAGTCCAATCGCCCATCCGGTCTCAAATAATCCAGCAAGAACAATAATGATCCATTTCATAAAAGCGCCTTTCGCGAATGAGGGGCCGTACCCAATTTGAAGTAAAGAAATGAGGTCGTCCTCACTTCCGAAGATGCCTAACAATGTAATAGACGGAAAATATTCCACCATATCAGACCATATAGATGGAATAAATTTCCACTTATTACGATAGTGATGTAGCGAACATGGAAAATAAACCGAAGTTCCGTCCTAATCCAAATCTCAAGTTAATGGACCAGGTTCGAGAGGTCCTTCGTTATTACAATTGCGCTCATCGCACGGAGCAGACTTATTGTCAATGGATGCTTCGTTATATCCACTACTTCGGCGGCAAGACCCTTCCGCTACGTGCTGGGGAAAGAAACGGTACTAAAGATATTCCTCCCGCTTTTTTTCTTCCAGTACCTCGACGACCTTTTTCACCTCCTGGGAGGCCCCCCGTTTACAGATCAGCAGGGCGTCGTCCGTTTCCACGACGATCAGGTCCTCGACATCCACCAGGGCGACCAGCTTCTTTGGGGAATAAACAAGGGAATTACGTGAGTTTATGCTGATCAGGCCTTCCCGGTTCCGGGAGGTGATCCCCAGGGCGTCCTTTTCCGAAACCTCCCACAGGGCGTCCCAGCTTCCCACGTCGGACCAGCCGAAGTCCGCCGGAATGACGAGGGTGTTTTTCGCCTTTTCCATGACCCCATAATCAATGGATATGGAGCGAAAACGGTCATAAACATCGGCGATAACCGTTGCCTCCGCCGGTGTGTCCAGGGCCTTGTCGATAGTAAGGAGGCCCGCATAAATATCCGGCAGGGATGCCTCCATTTCCTTGAGAATGGTTGCGGCCTGCCAGATGAACATGCCGCTGTTCCAGAAAAACCCCCCTTGGGCAAGGAAGGTTTTCGCCAGTTCAAGATCCGGTTTTTCCCGAATAGACTTGACGGCGAAAATATCTTCTCCCCGTTCGCGGGCGGCAAGCTTGCCTTCCTCGATATAGCCATAGCCCGTTTCCGGTCCCGTAGGCCGGATGCCGATTGTAACCAGATGATTTCCCCGGGCGGCCATGTCAGCGGCAGCCGCCAGCACATGGCGAAAGTTATCCTCATCGGCAATCAGATGATCAGAGGGCAGGACGGCCATCACGGCATTTCCCGACCGTTTGCGGACCACGAGAGCCGCCAGTCCTATACAGGGGGCGGTGTTGCGGCCCATCGGTTCGATCAGGATATTCTCCGGCGGGATTTGGGGGAGTTGCCCAATCAGCTCGCGGGCGTGACTGGCCCCGGTGACAATGAGGATCTTTTCCGGCGGCGCCAGGGGGAGAATCCTCGCCACCGTTTCCTGAATGATGGTTTTTTCACTGCAAATATCGAGGAGGTGTTTGGGGAGGCGGTTTCTGCTCCGCGGCCAGAACCGGGCGCCCTTGCCCCCCGCCATGATGACGGCGTACATGGTTTATATTTATCCTTTCCTTGTTTTCTTTCCCTTCAGTTACCCTCTTCGGGAGTCGCATTAGCATTAATCGGGGTATTTTGCATAGCTCAAAAAGACATATTTCCTGAGGTAGGATCTACATAATATGCGGAAAATAAATCTTTTTTTCTGCTGGGTGATAATAAATGATTGTCTCAGTGAAAAGTGTGGTATACATAGAACCAAGATTCGGGAAGGAAATGTATATGTCATCAGTTGGAAAAAATGTCGACGCCCTTTGCACCAAGTGCGGGATGGTTCTCGCCCACATCGTTCTTTATGAAGTCAGAGGTGTGATTGCAAATGTAAAATGTAAGACCTGCGGGGCTGAGCACAAGTATCGGGGA
>JALNVY010000350.1 GCA_023231165.1 Syntrophales bacterium
TGCGTATTCCGGCGCAAGCCGCCACCTGATTCCGTTTGAAAGCGCCACCCAATTCCGTTTCATTCCGCCACCCGATTCCGGGGGATTCCGCCATGGGAATCCGGCGCAAACCGCCACCCCCCGAGGAGGTATAAGCGACGCTGGATAAATCCAACAGAAGCCGTTAGAGGTCTCCCCAAAAGGTGGGAGGCTACAGTGGCGGCGGAAAGGTTATCCATGCGTACCATAAAAGAAGTATTACGATTAAAGTGGGAGAAAAAGTTCTCCAACAAACAGGTTGCCCAGAGTTGCAACATTGCCCGCAGTACGGTTCGGGAGTACGTGGAACGTGCTCAACGTGCCGGGCTGAGCTGGCCATTGGCATCCGACCTCGATGACGGCCGACTGGAGGCCCTCCTATTTTCATCCACTCCGGTAGAATCCTCCGAGAAGTGGGTTCTACCAGACATGGAGTATATCCACAAAGAGCTGACCCGCAAGTCGGTTACACTCCGCCTCCTGTGGCTGGAATACAGGCAGGCCAACCCGGACGGTTATCAATACAGTCAGTTTTGTTTTCATTACCATCAGTGGCGCGACAAGCTGGACGTCTGCCTTCGTCAGACCCACCGGGCTGGGGAGAAGGTATTCGTCGATTACGCCGGTCAGACGATTCCGGTGAATGATCCGCAAACGGGAGAGACCAGAGACGCCTATCTATTTTTGGCCACTCTGGGGGCCAGCAATTATACGTTTGCCTGGGCAAGTTTTTCTCAGGATCTTCCCTCCTGGATCGATGTCAATGTCCGGGCGCTCAGTTTCTTTGGCGGCGTTCCGGAGATCATCGTCCCCGACAATCTTAAGACCGGTGTGACCAAGCCCTGTTACTACGAACCGGACATCAATCCAACCTATCACAAGTTGGCTTGCCACTACGGTACCGTCATTATCCCCGCACGGGCTTTCAAACCGAAGGACAAGGCCAAGGTGGAATCGGCGGTTCTCGTGGCGGAGCGATGGATCATGGCGGCGTTCCGGAACCACACCTTCTTCAGCATCGAGGAGTTGAACCGGGCCATTGGTGAAAAACTCCAGGAACTCAACAGCCGCAGGTTCCAGAAGATGGAGGGCAGCCGGAGGAGTCTCTACGAAACCATTGACCGTCCTGCCTTGAAACCTCTTCCTTCCGCTCCCTATCAATATGCCGAATGCAAAAAAGCTCGGGTCAGCATCGACTACCATATCGAGATTGAGGGACACTATTACAGCGTCCCTTATCAGCTTGTAAAAGAACAAGTTGAAGTATGGCTGACGACCGCTACCGTGGAAGTATTGTTCAAAAACCGCCGTGTCGCCAGCCATGCGCGAAGTTACATCAAGGGTGCGCACACAACCATGACGGAGCACATGCCCAAGGCCCATCAGAAATATCTGGAATGGACCCCCTCCCGGATCTTGGATTGGGCAGGTAAAAATGGCCCCAATACCAGATCGCTGGCAGCTTGCATCATGGAAAATCGCCGCCACCCACAGCAGGGGTTTCGCTCCTGTCTGGGTATCATCAGACTGGTAAAACGCTACTCCTCCGAGCGTGTGGAAGCTGCCTGCGGCCGAGCCTTACTTCTCAAAGCGTACAGCTACAAAAGCGTTGAATCGATCTTGAAAACAAATCTTGACCAACAGGAGCTGACGGAATCCTCAACTTCAGAAAAACCGATCATCCACTACAACATCCGAGGTCGGGAATACTACCAGCAACAGGAGGCCGCCCATGCTTAATCAACAGACCATAAACAAGCTTCACGAGCTGAGATTAACAGGCATGGCGGAGGCCTTCGCCGAACAGCTCAATCAACCGGATATGGACAGTCTTTCCTTCGCGGAACGTTTCGGCCTCATTGTGGACCGCCAATGGACCTGGCAGGAAAACAACCGGATGGATCGCTACCTGAAGAATGCCCGGCTGAAGCTCAACGCCTGCGTGGAGGATATCGACTACAAAACCCCGCGGGGAATCGATCAGTCCGTCATGATGAATCTCATCTCTTGCGACTGGGTCCGGCGCCACCACAACATCATAATCACCGGTCCCACCGGGGCGGGGAAAACCTTCCTCGCCTGCGCCCTGACCAACAAGGCCTGCCGGGAAGGATACCGCGCCCTCTACATCCGCGCTCCCAAGTTCTCCTATCAGATGGCCCTGTCCAAGGGAGACGGAAGCTACGGCAAGACCATCAGCAAACTTACCAAGGCCCATGTCCTGGTGATTGATGATCTCGGTCTCGCACCCATGACCGATACAGAACGGAGAGACCTCCTGGAGGTTGTCGAAGAGAGGCATGGTCACGCCTCCACCATCGTCACCAGCCAACTACCCGTGGAGCACTGGCATGAACAAATCGGCGATCCCACCATAGCCGACGCCATCCTTGACCGGCTGATCCACAATGCCCATAAAATAAATCTGACTATGAAAGGAGGCTCGCTGAGAAAAAAATATGCCGGCTTGACCTGAAAAAGCATCTATGAGAAAGAGCTAAAAATCCAGCGTCGCTACGCTCCGATCAGGGGTGGCGGAATGGCCGGAATCCCCTGGCGCTTTGCACCGGAACAGGGTGGCGACTTCCTCCGGAATCGAGTGGCGGAATCAGCGGAATACACA
>JALNVY010000351.1 GCA_023231165.1 Syntrophales bacterium
ATCGATCTTCCAGTATGGCTCGGAAGAGATGAAACAGAAGTATCTGCCCCCGGTCTGCCGCGGGGAATGGGTCAGCGCCGGGGCCTTCACGGAGCCCAATGCCGGGACCGACGTCTCCGGGTATAAGACCCGGGCCGTCAAGGACGGCAGCGACTACATCGTCAACGGCAACAAGATGTTCATCACCAACGGGACGGTCTGCGACTTCATGGTCACCCAGTGTATCACTAATCCCGAAGAGAAGAAATACAACAGTTTCAGCCTGATCGTCATCCCCGCCGATACCAAGGGTATTACCCGGAACAAGATCCACGGCAAGATGGGAATCCGCGCCTCCGATACGGCAGAGATCGCCTTTGAGGACGTCCGGGTCTCCCAGGCCAATCTCGTGGGTAAGGAAGGCAAAGGCTTCTATCAGCTCATGCACTTCTTCGACACGACGCGGATCATGGTCGCGGCCCAGGGTTTGGGCCTCTCTGAAGCATGCTTAGAGACGAGCATTAAATACTGCAAGGAACGGACGGCCTTCGGGACGGCCCTGGGGAATTACCAGCTCACCCAGAAAAAGCTCACCGAGATGGCCATCATGATCGAGGCCCTGCGGGGGCTTATTTACAAGGCCGGCTGGCTCGTGGACAACGGGACCCCCGATTTCACTCTGGCGGCAATGGCGAAGTTCTACAGCGGCCAGACGGCAGTCTTCTGCGCCAATAACGCGGTGGAACTCCACGGCGGCTACGGCTACATCGACGAATACTCAGTCCAGAAATGGTACCGCGACGCCAAGATTCTCGAACTCTACGAGGGTACCAAGGAAGCGGAAATTATGACCGTTGGCCGCTACCTGATGTCGAAATAAAGTTAGCTATTAGAATTTGACAATTACAATACCTCAACCCTATCCCACCCCTCCCCTTGATGGGGAGGGAGAAGGGCGAGGAAAGTATCGACACACCAATGGAACTTCGGGGACATGAGATATGATAGGGGACACCATTGAATGGTGTCCTCAGCCCGTAAGGGATCGGAACGTGTCCCCGGAAGAAGAAGATAACTAACTGCTCGTAAGGATTGCCATGCTAACGGCTTGGCAATAGAAGGAGGGAAAATTATGGCAGCAAACTGGGCACCGCTTACGGAAGAAGACAAGACCCGTTACAAAGTTATCAACAAGGAAAATCTCGAATTTTTGATGAATCGGTACAACAAGGTGAACCGTTGGGTCATCGCCGACATGATCCGCCGGAGCGCCTACCATTATCCGAACAAGACCGCGCTCATCTACGGGGACAAGAGCCTGACCTACGCCGAACTGGAACGGGAATGCAACCGGACGGCCAACGCCCTGACGGCTCTGGGGGTCCAGAAATATGACCGGGTCGCCATCCTGGCCCACAACACGATCCACCATGTCCTCACCTGGCTGGGCTGCGCAAAGATCGGCGCGATCTATCTGGCCATCAACTATCTTCTCCGGGGCAAGGACATTTCTTATTGCATCAACCATTCGGAAAGCAAGATATTCATTGTCGAAGACGCCCTTTTCGATCTTGTCAAGGATGTCATGGACGACATGCCGACGGTAAAAACCTTCATCTGGTCCGACCAGGTGGCGGGGCAGCCCCCGGCGAGCGACCGTTTCCAGGCCTTCGACGCCTGGTACGGCAAATATCCCGACACGGAGCCGGACACCATCCTCCACATCGAGGACCCCTGTCAGATGACCTACACCAGCGGCACGGAGTCCCTACCCAAGGGCGTCATCATCAGCAATCAGGCCCTCATGGCCGAATATATGGGGACCATCGTTGATGGGCAATATGACGAGGACGACATCAACCTCAACGCCCTCCCCATCTACCACTGCGCCCAGCGGGACGTCTTCTTGAATCCCATCTTCTGGGTAGGGGGGACGAATATCCTGATGATGCCTGACATCGGCCAGATCCTCAAGAATATCGCCGCCTACAAGGCCACGATGTTCTTTGCCCCCCCGACGGTCTGGATCGGGATGCTCCGCCATCCGGAGTTCGCAAAACAGGACCTTTCGACCTTGAAGAAGGCCTATTACGGGGCTTCGATCATGCCGTTGGAGATTCTCAAGGAGATGATGGAGCGCCTCCCCGGCGTGAAGATTTACAACTACTATGGCCAGACGGAACTGGCGCCCTATCACACGATCCTCAAGGCCAAGGACGCCTTGGCAAAGATTGGTTCGGCGGGATTGGGAGGCCTGAACATGGAGACCCACCTGGAAGACGACGACGGCAAGACTATCACCAAGGCCGAGCTTCCCGGCGAGATCTGCGCGAAGGGCGCCCATGCCCTGATCATGTATTTCAAGGAGCCGGAGAAGACGGACGAGGCCAATAAGGGCGGCTGGTTCCACTCAGGGGATATCGGCGTCATGGATGCGGATCGCTACATCACCGTCGTGGACCGGAAGAAGGATATGATCAAGACGGGCGGGGAAAACGTCCCGACCCGGGAGGTAGAAGATGCGATCTATCTGGACAAGCGGGTCCAGGAAGTAGCGGTCATCGGTCTGCCCGATCCCAAGTGGGTGGAACTGGTGACGGCCATTGTCGTTCTGAAGCCCGGCGAGAAGATGACG
>JALNVY010000352.1 GCA_023231165.1 Syntrophales bacterium
GTCAGCTTGTCTGCCCGTTCCCCGGCGATGCGGCCGGCCTGGTTGTAGGCCTGAAGATAGAGCTTGTAGAATTCCTGCCAATTCGCTTTCAAGGCAATCTGGCGGGCTTGCTTCCGGCGGCTTCCCATCTCCCCGGGTGTCCAGTCGAGAAAGTTTCTCAGGATCTCAAAGAGATGATCTTCGATGGAACGGATCGGTTGCCCTCGCCTGCGCAGGATGAGTACCCCCTGGTTTTCGCCACCGCTCCCCTCGACCCAGACGCCGAAACCCGCCTGATCCGTTGTAACGGTAGGCACCCCATAGGCGACGCTTTCCAGCGGCGTATATCCCCACGGTTCATAATAGGACGGGAAAACCCCCAGGTCGCAACCGGCGAGGGCTTCATAGTAAGGCATATCGATGAACCCGTCATGGCCGTTAAGGTAGGCGGGATTAAAAATAACCTGGACCCGGCCGCCGGGCTGATTCATCAATCCCAGAGTTTTACAGGCCTGGAGGATTGGATCCGAACCCTCATTATGGAGGCGATGGGTCGCAATTGGAATCGGCCCCGATTCAATCCTGGCCTGATCGTCCCGGAGCGAAGGAATCAGGTCGGTATAACCCCCGAGCATAAATAGAAACACCAGGACGGGGGCATCACCGGGAATTTCCTTCTCCAGGCGCCCCAGGGCATTGAGGAAGACGTCCACCCCCTTGTTATGAAACTCATAACGTCCTGAAATGATGACTATCTTTGTTTCTTTCGGCATGTCGCGGCGGAGAAACCGCGCCGCCGCCGCCAGGAGTCGTTCCCGGGACCGCTCCGCCGGTTGCCGATTCATGGTGTAATCGGGGATGTTCTCCATATCCAGGCCATTGGGGGTGATCACATCGGGACTGCGCCCCAGGAAACTCTTCGCTTCCGCAGCGGTGATCTCGCTCACCGTCGTAAAGCAGTCCGCCTCCCGGGCCGAGATCAATTCCATGGAATACTTCGCCGAAATATTGTGGGCGCTGGCCTCCCGCTGGGGGGCGATATTCTCCATCATGGCGTAAATGTCCATCCCCGAACCAGCCAGGGAACGGCCAAGAATAGTCGCGTGGGTCGTAAAAACGGTGCCGATCTCGGGAACCCGCTTTTTCAGATAAAGCAGGCCCGCCCCGCACATCCATTCATGAAACTGGGCGACGGCGGAAAGATTATGGGGACGCGCGGAAAGATTAAAAATGGTTTCAATCACCTCCCCACAGGCAAAGCTGAACATCACCGGTTCGATATAATCCCACCCCCCGGCGATGGAATCAACGCCATAGGACTCCCAGAGGCGAAACAGGAGCTGCTCCTTGTCATATTTCTTGCCCGCGCTGACAAGGATCACCTTCGGCTCTCCGGGTATTTTCCAGCGACCGAAACGGCAGGGAATATCCTTGATCGCCGTCCCTTCCCGGATCTTTGTCCAGCAGTCCTCGTCCGTTTCTTCAAAATCCACGTTAGTCTTCAGATCCGGCCCCAGGAGGAGATAGTTGTCTCCATAGACCCGCATGGCCTCCTGCAGCTTGCTTGTAATGACCGTATAAATGCCGCCGACCTTATTGCAGACCTCCCAACTGACCTCAAAAAGATAACCTTGCCGGTCCTCTGTCATGACCTTTTCTCCTTTTTTACCTGTTTCGATAAATCATCCAGTATATTCATATAATTGATGTAAGCATCATAGGGCGACGGGTAGGGATTGAAATATTTGTGCACATCCCCGTCGGCAAACCATTTGGTACACATGTAATAGAAATGGTCCGATGTCTGCAATTTTCGCCAGCTTTCCAATAAATCCGCATCTTTACATTCTTTGACGGCCGCCTCCAGGCCGTAAAGGGTACCGGCCGCATCCTGCTGCATGACGTTTCCCAGCCAGGCCGTCAGATCACGCTCCGTATCGGCCCAGGAGGACAGTTCCGGCGCGTCGATGTCATCCGCAGACTCAACCGTTTCTGCAATCTCTGCTGGGGTCGCAAATGTAAAGTCCCGGTGTTTGAGAATCTCCCCGGGAAGTTTTTCCAGAAAGGGAAAGATCCCTGTTTCCGCCCACTGGTGCTCCCCGAAGGTCTCATAGTCCATGAACAGATTTATCACCGTCCCCGCACCGTTTTCGCCGTGAATCCAGTGGGCGTATTTCCCCGCCTTCAGGGGGTACTCCTGCCAGTCCCGGCTGGAAAAGCGGAAGGAGATATCATCGGATAACCGGTAATTTCGCAGGAGCACCTTGATCCGTCCGTCCCCGCCCCCATCCCCGCTACTATCCCGTGACGCCCGATAAACCCGGTTTGGAGACCGATCGCCCAGTAATGCTTCCGCCCCTTCCGCCAGAATCGCCTTATAACCAAGGTTTTCCGCCTCCCGGGCCAGATCGTTATTGTAAATCAGCTCGGTAAAACGAAAGGTCTTTCCATCCTGGCCAAACAGCTCTTTAATCTTCCGGCGGTGCCTGCTTACCTGAGCGCGGAACTCATCTTTGCTAAAGAGAAAGGACAGGGAGTGGTAGTAAGTCTCGTTCAGAAACTCGACACATCCCGTTTCCGCAAGACGCTGGAAGCTTCCCAGGACATCGGGCCGGTA
>JALNVY010000353.1 GCA_023231165.1 Syntrophales bacterium
GCCCTCCATATATGATTTCTATCTTCTCTGTCAAGTAATTGCTGTCGGAGAGTTTTTTCATTCTTGACAAGGTTTCACCCTTTCCCTATACTCTCGCAAAATAAAAGGGGAGGAATACTATGGCAAAAATCGACGCCTTTTTCCAGTTGATGAACGAACAGGGAGCTTCCGATCTACATCTCGTGACGGGACAGCAACCGGCGATTCGCGTCCGGGGCGAGATCGAGCGGATTAAATACGACCTTCTAGAGAACGACAGCCTCAAGGCCATGCTCTACGAGATTGCGCCGGACTACAAGATCAAGCAGTTCGAAGAAACGGGTGATGTTGATTTTGCCTATGAAATTCCAGGACTTGCCCGTTACAGAGCCAATTTCTTCGAGCAAAAATGGGGTTGCGCCGCCGTCTTCAGAGAGATTCCCAGTACGATTCTCACGTCCGAACAGCTTGGCCTGCCGGCCGTTGTCTCGAAATTGGCCTCCCTGCCCCGGGGCCTGGTCCTGGTAACTGGTCCGACTGGAAGCGGTAAATCCACGACCCTGGCGGCCATCATTGATCAGGCCAACCGGACCCGGAAGGATCATATCATCACCGTTGAAGATCCGATCGAGTTTGTCCACCATAGCCAGCAGTGTATCGTGAATCACCGGGAGGTCGGTGTCCACACCAAGACCTTTTCCTCGGCCCTGCGCGGCGCTCTTCGTGAGGACCCGGATATCATCCTCGTCGGGGAAATGCGGGATCTCGAGACTATCCGCCTGGCTGTGGAAGCGGCCTCCACGGGCCATCTTGTTTTCGGCACCCTCCATACGACCTCGGCAGCAAAGACCGTGGACCGCGTTATCGAGGTTTTCCCCGCCAGCGAGCAGGCGCAGATCCGCTCCACCCTGGCGGACGGCATCCGTGCCGTCGTAGCGCAGGTTCTTTTCAAACGGATTGACAAGAAAGGCCGCTGCGCCGCCCTGGAAATCCTGATTGCCACTTCCGCCGTCCGGAACCTCATCCGGGAAGCTAAGACCTTCCAGATTCCCTCCATGATCCAGACGGGGAAGAAGTACGGCATGCAACTCCTCGACGACGCCATTTTCGAGTTGGTGAACAAGGGCTGGATCGATCCCGACGAGGCCTATGCCAAGGCCAATGACAAGACCCGTTTCCGTCCGATGCTGAAGAATCCGCCTTCAGACTTTACGGATGCATAAGCAGGCGGCATGAAAGGATAAGAAGATCATCACCAAAACATGACATGCGGGGGTAAAAGGCTTTTATGAGAAAACAGGAAGTAGACTTTATTTTAGGAAAAATGCTGGATTCCCAAGGGAATGTCTCGGATCTGAACATTACGGTGGGCAAACCCTTTCAGGTCGAGGCCTCGGGCCAGTTGACGGCGGTAGAACTCGATCCACCCTTCCGGAAGCTGACGCCGTTCCAGACGGAAATCTTTGCCATGAACCTGATCAACCAGGATCGGAGACTGACGGAGACACTTATTGCCGAGGGCTCCTGCGACTCTTCTTACGAACTTCCCGGGAAGGCCCGTTTCCGGGTGAATATCTTTGCCCAGCGGGGCAATTATTCTGTTATCCTGAGAAAGCTGGAAACCCGGATTCCCACCTGCGAGGATCTAGGTCTTCCCGAAGCCTTTTACAAGATGGCCGAGGAAAAAAACGGGATCATCCTGGTGACCGGTGCGACCGGTAGCGGTAAATCCACATCCCTTGCTGCCGTTCTCGACAGGATCAACGAATCGAAATCCGTTCATATCGTAACGCTCGAAGATCCCGTCGAGTATTCCCATCCCCACAAAAAGGCCACCTTTAATCAACGGGAAATGGGGAATGATTTTGATACTTTTGCCAACGGCCTCCGGGCTGCCCTTCGCCAGGCCCCCAAGGTAATACTTGTCGGGGAAATGCGGGATCGGGAAACCGTGGAAATAGGCCTTTCCGCTGCCGAAACGGGGCATCTTGTCGTCAGTACCCTCCATACCGTCGATGCGGGTCAAACTGTAAACCGTATCCTCGGCATGTTCTCCTCGGAGGAGGAAACCCAGATCCGCATTCGTCTGGCCGACACGATCCGCTGGATCGTCTGCCAGCGGCTCCTTCCCAAGGTCGGCGGCGGCCGGGTGGCGGCCTTCGAGATCATGGGCTCTAATCTCCGGATCAAGGATACGATCCTCCACGGGGAATCGGATGGGAAGACTTACTCCGAAATCATCACCGCCAGCAAGGCCTTCGGGATGATTACCTTCGACGACTATATCGTGGAGCTTTATCAGAAGGACTTGATAACCGAGGAAACAGCCCGGGCCTACGCTTCGAATAAGGGCGTCGTCGGCCGCGGCATCGATTCAGTGAAAAGCTCCAAGGGTGAAAAGACGACGGAACTGGGCAAGCTGTCCATCGATCAGGAATATGGAAAACCAAAATCGAAATGGTAGTGATGACAAGGAGGACGATATAGCGCTATGGAAGAACAAAAAACTTTGGTTAACGATGTAGCGGCCGGGGACTATAACGCCTCGGACATGCCTTTTGATTTTGTCGAAGAAGGGATGCAGACGGCCCTGATCTGCGAACCCGACGCC
>JALNVY010000354.1 GCA_023231165.1 Syntrophales bacterium
ATGGTCCTGTCTAAAGATGAGACCAGAATGCTTTGCAAACGGCTCATCGATGTATTTGTCGAGCTGCATCGTATCAATTACAGAGACACAGCATTGACGGAGCTGGGGAGACCGGAGGGATATGTAAGCAGACAGGTGGAAGGTTGGTCGAAACGCTATCGAGGGGCACGCACGCAGGATGCCCCTGATTTTGAAGCGGTCATGGCCTGGCTTCAAGAACGGATGCCGGGAACATCACCAGCGGCTGCAGTGATTCACAACGATTACCGCTTTGACAACATCGTCCTTGCTCCGGAAGATCCCTTGCGAATCATCGGCGTTCTCGACTGGGAGATGGCAACCATAGGCGATCCCCTTATGGATCTCGGGGGAGCCCTGGCATATTGGATTAACAGGGACGATCCTGAAGAAATGCAGGCAATCCGCCTGATTCCAACCCACTTGGAAGGAATGATGACAAGGGGAGAAGTGATCAGCGCTTATTGCGCCAAGATGGGGCTGTCGGAAGGGAATATGGAATATTATTATACCTTCGGGTTATTTCGCCTCGCTGTGATCGCCCAGCAGATATATTATCGTTTTTACCACGGACAGACGAAGGACAAGAGATTCGGGATGCTGATTTATGCCGTCCATGTACTGGAAAAAAAGGCGCAGCAGGTCATGAAGACAGGGGAAATATAGTTGATTTCGGACCTTTGAAAAATGGCTTCGCGGCGGCTAAAAAATCTTTTTCGATTCTCGTTAGTTTGCATATAATTATGATTAATTACCAAACGTTAAATTCAATCTCGGAACGGCGAAAAACATTCGATTCGCCGCTTGCGAACCATTTTTCTGAGGTTATGCAAAATCCGCGAATCTTTCATAGTGATAAGAAGAAGAAGGAGGAAGAGTGATGGAAAAGGATATATTTTCTCTGACGGGTCGCACCGCATTAGTGACGGGCGCCAGTCGTGGTATCGGGGAGGCTATTGCCAAAACACTTGCGGAGCATGGGGCCAGGGTAATCTTGACGGCAAGGCGGTTAGAGGGTCCGAAACGGGTCGTAGAAGAGATTGTGGCCGGGGGAGGTAGCGCTGCTGCTATTGCCTGTCACTTGGGTGAAATGGACCAGATCGGACAACTATTCGACCAGATCCGGAGTGAATACGGCAAGCTGGATATCCTGGTAAACAACGCGGGGACAAACCCTTTCTTCGGCGATGTTCTCAGTGTCGATGAGAAGGCCTGGGACAAGACGGTGGACGTAAATCTGAAGGGATATTTCTTCATGAGCCAGTATGCGGCGAAAATCATGAAGGAGCAAGGAGGTGGGACCATCGTGAATGTTGCTTCCGTGAATGGCATCCGTCCCGCCCCCTTCCAGGGGATCTATTCGATAACCAAGGCAGGGATCATCTCGATGACCCAGTCTTTTGCCAAGGAACTGGCGCCTTTCCATATCCGGGTAAATGCCATTCTCCCCGGTCTGACGGATACGAAATTTTCCGCCCTCATGATCCAGAGCCCCGAGATCATGAAGATCATCCTTCCTATGATCCCTCTGAACCGGGCGGCTCAGCCGGAGGAGATGGCTGGATTGGTCCTCTATCTCGTCTCCGACGCCGCATCCTATACGACGGGGGCATGCATCCCTGTGGACGGGGGCATGCTGGCGTAGGGACACCGCGCCCGCCGGACGTGTCCGGAAGATGCGCGAGGCAGTACGCTGTTTCACGTGAAACAAATTGTTATTGTCTATAAATATCTGATACTTGCAGCTCGTTGAGATGGTTCAGAGGGCACGCCTGACACTGGGGTTTCTTCTTGTTGCAATAGTTCTTGCCGGTGTTGACTAGCAGGGCGTGGTATTGATTGTACAGAGGGGCGTCATGGGGGAGATGCTTCATGAAGAGACGCTGTATCTCCACGTAAGCAAGACTTTCCCGGATAACTCCGTGTCGCGTCAGGATCCTGCGGGTGTAGGCGTCCACCACAAAGACCGGTTTCCCGACCGCATAGAGGAGTATACTGTCGGCTGTCTCTTCGCCAATGCCCTTGACCTGCAGCAGCTTTTCGCGAAGAGTTTTGATTTCTTCTCCAAGCATGACATCCAAGTTTCCATGAAAACAATCCTGAAGAAAGATGAAGAAGGATTTCAGCCGTCGGGCCTTGATATTGTAGTATCCTGAAGGTCGGATCATTTCGGCAAGATCGGATTCCGGCATCGCCAGCAGCGCCTCCGAAGAAAGCAGGTGCGCCGCCTTCAGGTTGACGATGGCTTTTTCCACGTTCTGCCAGGCGGTATTCTGGGTCAGGATTGCCCCGACGATAATTTCCAGGGGCGAATCTCCGGGCCACCAATGGAGATTTCCGAAATGTTCATTCAGGGCATGATAGGCGGATACAAGCCACTGGGCGGTCTGCTTTTCCCTCTTAATCATATCAGCAGGAAAATGAATAATGACGGTTTCACAAAAGTTAGAAAAAAGCCTTTTTCGTCATTCCGGATCCCGTATAGGGTGGTACGGGGCAGGCCTGATCCGGAAAACGAAGTTTAATGTTCATAATCCAGTCTTTTCTATACTTTCTGGACCCCGACTTTCGC
>JALNVY010000355.1 GCA_023231165.1 Syntrophales bacterium
CGGTCCGTGTCGATGCCGGTCAGGGCCTTGACCAGGGAAGTCTTCCCGTGATCCACATGACCGGCGGTTCCGAGCACAATATGCTTCATCGTCTATTTGCCTCTCCTGATGGGCAAATAACAGACTCCCGTAATTTTCACAATGGAAATGTCCGTAGGATTATATTTCGATGACGGCGGGATTGCAGACCTGGATATCTAAGACGATGCCCTTCCTTCGCCTCCTTGGGCGCCTCCCACCAATTGAAACATAGGAGCGACGCATTTCTCCTCCGGTCACATCCTTTCCGTTCACGAGGACATTGGTGGTCGCCTGATGTGTCACTTGATCCGTACCTAAAGTTTCCCTTCCTTCAAGATCAGGGCGCCTTGAATGTAAAGGCATGACAGTCCGCACATTGATTTTCTGACGCCTTATGGGCATGGTGGCAGCTCTCGCACGATAGTTCGCCCATATGAGAGGCATGGGGATTGGGTGAGGTCTTGATCGTTTTCTCGGCGATCTTTGCATAGGATCCGTGGCAGCCGAGGCAGCCTGTGGTGGGAACGGCTTCCTTGGGAGGACTTTCCTTGTGACAGGAGGCGCAGGCAATCCCTTTCGTCTGATGCCGGTCGGCCAGGAATTTCTTTTCTTCAGCCCCTACATAGGACGATCCATACCAGCCGGCAAGGCCGAAAATAATCGATGCCATCAAAACCACGTAAATCCGGTTCCTAAAAGAAAATCGTTTCTTCATCGGGTGAACTCCTTAAAAAGATGAAGCGGGGGCGCCGCATGATGCTTTGCGGCCCCCCGCTTCATTACTTAAGCTGGTTCGCTATTTCCAGGGCTTTTCTGCAGCGGCATTCTTACCGGCAATGCGTCCATAGACGATGCATTCTCCAATGTTTCCTGCCCCCTGGTAAATGATGCCCCACATCGAACCAAACTCCCCGGCGCTATAAAGCCTCGGGATCGGCTTTTCAAAGGCGTCGAGCATCTGTGCCCTGTTGTTTTTCCTTGGCCCGCCCTGGGTGTTGAGCAGGGCGGGGTAGAGTTCGACGGCGTAGAAAGGAGGCGTGTCAATCGGGGCGGACCAGAGGGCCGTTGCCAGTTCCTTATATGCGGGACTGGACGGGTCTCCGGAACGAATCGGCCGGTGAAAAACAGTATCGGCGCCCTTGGCCATATCTTCGTTCCACTTGGCCACTGCTTTTTCAAGGGTTGCCTTGTCCATGGTCTTGATCTTGCCGGCCAATTCTGCCAGGGTACCGCCCTTTAGGATCCAGCCCTTCTCGATCTCGACGCTGTTATCAGCGCTCCACTTGTGCTGCCGTCCGGCATAACCCATCCCGGCAAGAGCTGTTATGGGTCCCGCCTTCCGCGCGGTTTCGTCAAAAATAACGTAGCAGGGAATGCGCGGATATTCCAGCACGTGGGTATCGAAATGGTCCACAGCAAGCAGTCCCGCATGGAGCTCCACCGCCTTCTCGTTGACGAAGCGGTTCCCGTGTTTGTCCACCATGATATGTCGCGGAGTAACAATAGTGGCAGGGAAGGCCGCCTCGATATCAGGTGTTTTGATGCCCAAGGGGCAGGACATGCCGTTCATGTGCCAGAGCCCCGCCCCCACCTTTTGCGCCATGCGGAGACCATCTCCCGTATTGCCGGGGCTGCCGAGCGCATAGATGGGGTAGCCCTTGACGAAGTTCTGAAGATCTTTTTCGTTGTACTCATAGCCGCCGGTTGTCATGATCACGGCTCGCTTTGCCCGGATTGAAATTTCTTTGCCCTTTGACTTTGCAATGACACCAACGACTTCTCCCTTGCTGTTTGTCACCAACTGCTGTGCAGGTGTTTCGAGCATCACGGGAATTTTCCGCTTTTCCTCCACGGCATAGGTGAGTAACTTCCACAGGTTTTTCGAGCTGCCCTGGAGTCCCTTCCCCTCGCCCTTCACGTGGTACTTGTTCATTGATTTAGCGCCCGGCACTTTTCGATATCCGGCGCCGCCGTAAATCAGCACGTCCGTCCCCGGTTGCAGGGATTTGATCCACTCTACGTTCTTTATGGATTCGTTTGCATAAACCCGGACTAGGTCCTTGTCCATATCGGAATGGGAGAACTCGTAAAGCCCGGTGATGTAAGTATAGGCGTCTGCCGCATTGGTTGGGCATAGGAAACCGCCGCCGGATACGCCCGTATTGCCGCCGCTTTGCTTCATCTTTTCGAGGATGAGCACCTTTGCGCCCGCGTCATGGGCTTCAATGGCGGCACAGGCCCCGGCGCCTCCATAACCGAGGATAACGACATCCGCTTCCTTATTCCATTTCTTCGGGGTAATCGGCTTGGCTTCGACATTCACGGCCCCCAGCCCCATTGCTGCAACAGCGCCTGCGCCGGCCACCGTACCCTTAATAAAATCTCGTCTGTTTACGCCTTCCCATGATTTTTTTTCAGCCATTTAAATACCTCCTTCTAAAACCGTTTATTTCCTTCTGCATCACTCGGGATGCAACATGCAGGCACCCCATTATTGTCTTGGATTTATTAAATACTCTTGAGGTTGAAGTAAATCTGAATCAATTCGCATATCGATTAGACGTAAGC
>JALNVY010000356.1 GCA_023231165.1 Syntrophales bacterium
ACGGGCTTCCTTCATCAGTTCGGGGTTCGGGTCGTCCATGGCATGCTTTAGGGGGTCGATGCTGCGGATATCCCTGATGTTTCCCAATATGCGTGCAACCGCCGGACGGTTGGGTTCATTTTTGTTACGGAGGGCGGCAATCAAGGGTTCAACCGCAACCGGCCCCATCGCCACCAGAGACTCCTCCGCCCTGACGGGAACGTATTTATCATTGTCTTTGAGCACAGCAATGAGGGGTGGAACGGCCCGAGGATTCTTGAAAGCTCCCAGATCGATGGCGGCGTTCATGCGGACCTCGGCTTCTTTTGCCTCCAGATCACGGATAAGTTTATCCATGCGGTAGTTTTCACATCCGGAAAGCGCGACCAGAGTGAACGCACCATAAAACAGCGCCATGAGCGCTATTAACAGGCGCATCGAAAAACCTCCCCGTGTCCGCTTATTCATCCCCTCACCCGCCTCAAAATCTGATTGCATATTCATAAGATTATCCTAAGCTTTTTGCAAGAAGAAAACTGGGGTCAGGTCTTGCTTTGCCACTTTTCTTCTTGAGCTCGTTTGACCATTTTGCTCACCGTGGCATAATGAACACCGAGATGATCCCCGATCTCTTTCAGAGAGTAGCCATATTCGGCATGGGCATTATATATCCTCTGTTCATGTGTAACTTTATTTATCGGCGTTGTTGGCGGTAACAGCTCTTTCAGGGGGGGCCTTGAGGCATAGCGCTGTTCTCTGGGAACTTCCTTGATATCCATAGTCTCAGACAGCGGCTCTATCAATCGTTTCCCGAATGCTTCACCGCCGAGGAATAGCTGGCCCTTCACCTTGTCCAGCGGGCTGCTGCCTGTATCGGCATTGCTGACGAATTCCCGGTAGCACTCCGTCGCACCTTTTTTATTATTGGCAAAACATCCCAATATCCAATCCACCGTTAGAAATTCGGGCGCTGATGTGATCTGCGCCGTGGCATTATAATTGCTCCATCGCCATGCCTCCGGGCGCTCAACCACCTTTGCCCTCACGGGATTCAGCACTATGTAGCGGCTGACTTCCAGAAGATAACTTTCCTTTTCAACCAGGATCGCCTTGAATCGACCCTGAAAAATATGACCCGTCCTCGCATGTTTACCGTTTAATTTTTGCGTATATACGCCGTTTAGTTGTCGCATTCCCTGGGAAATGTTCCCTTCGATGGTTTCGATTAGCAGGTGATAATGATTATCCATCAGGCAGTAGGCGTGACAAAGCCAGTTGTACCGTCGAACAACGGAGCCAAGAATCCACAGGAAGTCTTCTCTATCTGAATCATTAATAAATATAGGATCCCGGGCGTTACCGCGTGATGTCACGTGATACACTGCACCTGGGAATTCTATGCGCAACGGTCTAGCCATATCTTTCTTATTAGCACGGGATAACTGTCAAGGCAAGACCTGACCCCTAATTTCTGAATGAGAAGCGTGAGTGCCCGATATAACTGATAATAGTCGTGACCGGAATGAGCAGCGCGGCCGATATTTTGGGCTCTATGCCAAGTATCTCCACAAAAACAGGCAACAGGATCAATCCCAGGATTATGCTGAAGAGATACGTCGAAAAGAAACGGGCAAACTCCATCAAGATGCTTTTCCCGCGCACCGTGGATTGAAAGGTTATATGTTTATGAAAGATATAGGCATTGATGATCGCCAGGATATTCGACAGAATTGCGGCCGACATATAGGCGATGTATCGGGGTGAGAAGAGACGCTCGAAGAGATAATCGCAAGCGACAAAAACGAGATACCCGAAGATCGTATTCCAGACGCCAACCAGAACAAAGCGTACTTTTTTCTGATGATTCAGCCACAAATCATGGGCGACTTGTTTCAAAGAATGCTCCCCGGCGTTAATCGAATTTGATCCGTTCCTTTTCAATAACCAGCGGCCGCTTCAATACCTGGGTATGGATGACCCCGATATATTCACCGATGATCACGACGCGACACATCTGTTTTACGGCGCAGAGAGCAGAAGACAGCGTTCGGCGATCAGGGATCAATCGGTGTCTGACCGCTATCTCCCTCAATGATAAGCCATTTCCAGATGGGAATTACTTTTATTTTATCCTCTATGACGGTTTCGTCATCCCATGTTACGATCGTACCTGTAGGGAGCGAAAGTTCATCCATGGCGCTTTTCAATCCCTTGAGCTCTCTTGCAAAGGTCCTCTCATCCGACATCTCCCAGCAAACCTGAATCAGTTGCGTCTCCCCGGAAATTCTGTGCCGCGTGAAAAAATCAACTTCACGCCCATCTTTTGTATTGACATATTCCGCATCATAACCCCCCCGACGGAGGTGCATAAATACCATGTTTTCCAGTAACAGACCGTAATTATACGAATTACGAAAAGTCATGGCGTTCAAAAGTCCGGTGTCAATGGCGTAGATTTTTGCCGGATTGACCAACCTTGATTTCTCAGAACGACTGTGAATGGGAACTTTGTAAAACAAAAAAGCATCTGTCAAATGATCAAGATATTCATACAAGCTGTTCTTGGTACATTTGATCGACATGCTTTTCATGGTATTGAA
>JALNVY010000357.1 GCA_023231165.1 Syntrophales bacterium
AAGCGTCGCCGGAGATTCCTTCCTGATGTACAAGCTGTTTAGCCAGAGCAGTTTGTCTTCATCAAAGATGGCGCCGCTTTTACCTGCCCGGTCGAGAGAAAATACGTCGATCATCTCCCCGGTTGTAAAGACTTCTTTTCCGTCTCCAAAGGAGGCCCCCAGCAGGGCCATATAATTGAGCAACACCTCCGGAAGGATTCCTCTTTCGCGAAATTCCCGGACGGCGGTAGCTCCGTGCCGCTTGCTTAGCTTCGCCCGGTCCCGCCCCAGGATCAGGGCATGGTGAGCAAACTGGGGAGGATCGAAACCGAGGGCCCGGTAGAGAAGCAATTGCAGGGCGGTGTTGGAAAGATGGTCTTCCCCGCGGATAACATGAGTTATTTCCATCAGATGATCATCGATGACGACGGCAAAATTATAGGCCGGGATGCCATTGGAGCGGACGATAATGAAATCACCCAGAGCGCCGCCCTCGAAGCGCATTTCTCCCCGGATAAGGTCAGGAAAGGTAATCGCTCCCGGGGGCACGTGGAAACGATAGGCCGCCGGCCGGCCTTCCGCCTCCAATCTCCTCCGGGCTTCGGCAGTCAGATGCCGGCACTTTCCCATATAGCGGGGCATCATCTTTCGGGACACGAGGCTCAGTCTTTCCGCCTCCAACTCCTCATCCGTGCAGTAGCAGGGATAGACAAGTTCAGCGGCGATCAGCCTTTCCAGGTGGGTCCGATAGATTGTTGATCTTTCACTTTGATGATAGGGGCCGTAAGGGCCCCCCTTGCCCGGTCCTTCATCCCAGTCGATGCCAAGCCAGGCCATATCTTGCAGTAGATTTATCTCGAAGATCCTGGATGTCCGGACCTGATCCGTATCCTCTATACGCAGGATAAAGTTTCCATGATAATGCTTGGCAAATAGCCAGTTAAACAGGGCCGTGCGGGCGTTGCCGACGTGTAGTTCCCCTGTAGGGGAGGGTGCGAAGCGGACGCGGGGAGGTGTATTCGTCATATTATTGATTCCATTCCCTGATTTCTATATGGTTTCTACCATGGCGACGGCCATGGCGGCGATGCCTTCTCCCCGCCCCACGAATCCCATCCCCTCATTGGTTTTGGCCTTGATGCTGACCCTTTCCGGGATCAGAGCAAGCGTTCCGGCAATATTGTGAATCATTTCGAATATGTATGTCCGTAGTTTCGGTTGTTCCATAATCACCGTGGCGTCTATGTTGACAACCAGGTATCCTTTAGCGGTGGCGATCTCCCTTACCCGATTCAACAACACGAGACTCGATATATCCTTAAAAGCGGGATCGTGATCCGGGAAATGGTTGCCGATATCCCCGGCGCCGACCGCCCCGAGAATGGCGTCGCAGATGGCATGGATCAGGGCGTCGGCGTCGGAATGTCCCAAAAGTCCTTGCGGAGAAGGGATATTCACGCCGCCGAGGATAAGGAGACGACCTTCGGACCATCTGTGACTGTCATATCCAATACCGACTCTTGCTTGTTTTACCATTATTTCGTTCCTAATCGACGGCTTCGTAAAAAGATCCGCAGGCAAGGCGCGCAAATACTTCGGAATTAGGCGTACTTGTCGTACGCAGCAGTGACGAAGGATGCAGCCGCAACGCAGCATCCGGACTTTTTACGAAGCCGTCAAAGTTTCCTTGTCGAGAACTGATGCTCTGCCCAGGCGAGGTCCTCTGTCGTGGTGATCTTGATATTATCGGGAATACTGTCGATCATTATGACCGGTATTCCCATCCTTTCCACCAGCGCGGCGTCATCGGTGCCGTAAAAGTTGTCTTCCTGTGCCTTTTGATGGGCGGCCACGATTGTCACCCGCCGAAATGCCTGGGGCGTCTGGGCCATCCAGATCTGTTCCCGATCAAGGGTGTCTATCACCCTTCCTGCGCCGTCACACTGTTTGACCGTGTCCCTTGCCCGGACACCGACGGCTACGGCCCCTTCCCGCAACGCTCCGTCAACCGCTTTTTCGATCAGAGCCGGCGATACAAAAGGCCGGGCGGCATCATGAATAAGGACGATCTCGCAATCTGCCGGCAATACGGCAAGTCCATTCCGGACGGAATCCTGCCTTTCCTTGCCGCCGGCAACGACCCGGCGGATCTTGGTCATGGCAAAGGCATCGACAATGTCAGATTGAATCCTGTCCACATCGGCGGCGGGAACTACGAGAACAATATCCCCAATAACCGGGGACTCCTGGAAAGTACGAAGGGTGTGAACAAGCAGTGGGATACCCTGCAGGAGCAGATACTGTTTTGCCTTGCTGCTCTGCATGCGCCTGCCGGACCCGCCGGCGGGGATTACGGCCGTAATCTTCATCTTCGCGTTTGTCATGGTAATAAAAAGAGAGCCCGGATGCTTTTCTCTCATCCGGGCTCTGGAAAGTATTCAGGATTTGGATGACAAGGCAAAGGGTTTCTTGTCGACGGCCAGGGATTTCATCTCGGAAAAGATCATGCGTCCCGCCGTAGTCTGAAGAACACTGGTAACCAGCACATCCACCACGGAACTCTGAAATTTCTGCGCGTTGTC
>JALNVY010000358.1 GCA_023231165.1 Syntrophales bacterium
AGGGAAAAATGGACCCTTTCATTGGACCGTCTTAACTATTTTGCCCACTGGATCACCCCGGAGTTTCTCCCCTATCGGTATGATGTCCGTTTTTTCGTGACTATCGCCCCAGAAGATCAGGAAGCCACGCATGACGGCATTGAATTGACCGGACACGTCTGGACCACCCCTCGACGTGCCCTTGGGGAATACGAGCGGAACCGTTTCAGCATGGTTCTCCCGACAATCATGACCCTCCGGGAACTGGGTCGTTTTGATAGCATCGAGGCCGTTTTTCAGTCTGTGGAGACAAAAAACGTTCCCCCCATTCTGACTACGGTCACAAAAAGAGACGGTCGTCTGGTAGAAATCATGCCCGACGGCACGATCTTCAGTCCCGTCCTTTGATATAAAATATACATGGAAAGAATTATTTGAAGTGACAGTAATGAATTCAACAATAACCCATCCCCACTCCAACCCTTCCCTTGAAGGGGGGGGAGAAAAGGGTATTTTCAGATGAAAAATCTTCCCCTGACGACAGAGTATCTTTTATCAAAAACAATCAAGGGGTTTCTCGATGATGAAGAGGCCTTGCGGCTTTATGAACTTGCCCGGGAAGCGTCTATTCATGGCCCCTGCCTGGAGATCGGCAGTTATTGCGGAAAGTCTGCCGCTTTTCTCGGTATGGCTTGTCAGCAACACGGAGCTGTCCTTTTCTCTATCGACCATCACCGGGGATCGGAGGAACAACAGCCGGGACAGGCCTATTTCGATCCGGAGCTGTTGGACGAAAAAAGCGGGTTGATTGACACCTTTCCACTTTTTCGAAAAACCCTTGCCGATCTGTCCCTTTCAGACACCGTGGTTCCTCTGGTTTGCCCTTCCAGCCTGGTAGCCAGGGCCTGGCAGATCCCCCTTAGTATGGTCTTCATTGACGGCAGCCACACCTTTGCGTCCGCCTTCGGGGACTATCTCGCCTGGGTCACTCACCTCCAGCCCGGCGGCTTTTTAGTCATTCATGACATCTTTTTCGACCCTGCGCAAGGCGGCCAAGCCCCCCACTGTATATATAAACTGGCCCTGGCTTCGGGACTTTTTATCGAACTGCCCATGACAAAAACGCTGGGAGTCCTGCAAAAAACATCCGGAGATGTTGTTCCGGAAGCCGCCCGTCAAAAATGGCTCAACCTGACCGGGCAGTAAAGTTTGCTCGCTGATAGTCAGGTCGATTCATAAAGGAAGTTAATCAAACCCCTCCAGGGCAGCGTTATATCATATAGATGGTCAGCCCGCTCCCGAATTTTTCCTCGTATTTTTCTCTCTACGTCGACAGTGGCGACTGCATCATAATCGTGGATCTCGCGGAAAAGCGCGTTTATCTGCTCCAGAGATTCATCCAGGGATGCCCTGTCATTTTCAACAAGGCCGTCGATGGGCATCTCTCTGATATAGGCCGTCAAACCAAAGATTTGCTCCAAATCACATCTTGAGGTATCTGAAGGCATGTCCCCCAATCTGAGCTTCTCAATAAAAAGTGATTTGTCGTATTGAAGAATCTGATCCATGGCTGTTCTTATTTTCTCTAACGGATGAAGTTGCGTCATCCTTGTTACCTCCTTATCACCGTCTCTTGTCCTGATGTTATTGTGCGCCAATCACACACCTTTATAATGTAATTCATATGATGGTTGCAAAGTCAATCGCTAAAAGCTGCAATACTAAGATTACAGCACTACAAACAACCTTTTGTCGGGAGATGGAATTTCGGGACTTTTCGCGAATACATCAAGTTTGATAAACTGGAAAAAACTAATTTCCACCCTCCCCTTCAAGGGGAGAGGCGGGGTGGGGATGGGGTTAGCGATTTACGGCAGGACATCCACCTTGTTGTTATGGGTCCAGTACCAGCTCAGGTTTTCCCGCTCCTTGCGAGTCTTGATGTATCCCCTTTCAATAAAATCGCCGATCGCCTTTTCCACAAGGGCGCCGTCGCTGCCGGTCTTCTTCTTGATCCGCTCGCAAAGAAGTTTCCGGGATTTATCAATAGTAATGGCGCCGTTGCTCATTCCTTCCGTTTCAATCATATCCTCCGAAAGAAGCCTGTAAACAAGCTGGGTCCGAAAATATCCTCCCACCTGCAAATCCTCCGCCGGAGTATTCGCCCCGGTTTGATAGTTACGGACCTGTTTTTCCCAGCCCCCCATGATCTCCCCTTCAAAATCGTCAACAAAGGCATTGATATCTTCCGGAGACAGATGGGATGTCCGGGTGATCGCCCGGTTGGCGTCATATTGGACCCAGTCATCGGTGAGAATCTGCAGGTCGTAATCTGCGACGTTTTCTCTAACTGTCGTTCCCGGAAAGGGGGCAAGGATATGATAACCGTAAAGGGACCCCAGGCTGGCGGCAAATTTTTTCGTATCTGCCAGGGTTTCCGGCGATTCACCGGGAAGACCGGCGATGAAGGAAGTATGGGCGAGGATGCCCACTTCATTACAAAGATTTACGGCCCGACGGACCTGCTCCAGGGTGATGCCCTTTTTGATCCTGGCCAGCATCTCCGGATTCCCTGATTCC
>JALNVY010000359.1 GCA_023231165.1 Syntrophales bacterium
CCGAGGATCTGGATAGCGTTATAACAGGCCCTTTCCGCTGCTTCCGTGGCGAAGTATTTGGCCATCGACGCTTGACGGGCGAAGAATCTGCCGTTTTCTTTCTGGTAGGCGGCGTTCATAAGCAGCAGTCGCGCCGCTTCCAGTTCCGTGTAGGATTCGGCGATCATCCATTGAATGGCCTGGAAGTTGGTGATGGACTGATCGAACTGCTTTCTTTCGATGGCGTACTTGGCGGCGTACTCGATAGCGGCCAAACCGCAGCCGAGCCCCAGCGAGCCGATACCGATCCGCCCGCCGGCCAATTCGCCCACTGCGGTCCGGAAACCGTCGTTTGGTTTTCCCATCATGGCTGTTTTGGGAATACGGCAGTCTTCGAAAACCAGTTCATTTGTTGCCGAGGCGTGCTGTCCCATCTTATGTTCCGCCCGGCCGACAATGAAGCCCGGGAGACCGTTTTCGACGAGGAAACAACTGATCCCCTTGCCCTTGGGGGCCGCTTTATCCGTTACCGCCCAGACCACAAACACCCCGGCGTATTCGGCGCTGGTGATGAAGATCTTGTTGCCGTTCAAGACCCAGTCGTTGCCATCCAGCACGGCGGAGCAACGCATGCCGGCCGGGTCCGATCCGGCCGTTGTTTCCGTCAATCCAAAGCCGCCGGCGGGGTACTCGCCCGAGCAAATCTTCGGGATATATGCCTTTTTCTGCTCTTCCGAACCGATGGCCTGGATGACCTCACAGACCATGTTATTCACCGATGTGGTCACCGCGGTGGAAGCGCAGGCCCTGGCGATTTCAGTGATCGCGAGGCTGAAGGCCACGGTTCCCGCTTCCGAACCGCCGTATTCCCCTTTTACCGCAATCCCCATAAGTCCCAGTTCAGCCAGCTTTTTGAGGTTCTTCAGGAACGCCTCCCGATCACCTTCCTCATCCAGTTTTGCGGCCAAAGGTTCCAGCTCCGATTTGGCAAAATTTCTTGCCGTATCCTGAATCATCTTTTGGTCTTCAGTTAAATCTAAGTTCATTGCATCTTCTCCCCTTCCTGATAGTGTTTATTAACACCATCTGTCCATTTAACAGATGGGTAATTTCCGGATTAATGAGAAAGATAAAATGAAAAGAGGGGAAGAATTCTTCCCCTCTTTTCGGTGATATGTCGTTAACCCTTGTCGATGATGGCCTGGATGTCAGGCGTATAAGGAGTTTTAGCCGGCAGGAAGATCAATTCCGGATCCACGAATTCGCGGAGAATGAACAGTTCCTGGTACGTCGGGTGAGGAGTCTCGCCGGTTAACTTCGACACGTTGAGGTCGAAACCGCAGTTGTCCTTCACCTGTTCTACCGTGACGCCGGGGTGGCACGTTTCCAGGTAGATGATGCCTTCGGCATCGAAACGATAGACCCCCATGTTGGTCACGACGCCGCAGGGGCCGTTGTTCGCATAGGCTGTATTTTTCCAGACTTCTTTCTTGGGTTTCCATTCGTTGGTCTTGAAATCCCAGCACCACCAGCCCGGTGTGGTTGTATAATCGTTTCTCTCAAGGAAACGGCGCTTTTCCTGAAGGATGATGTACGCCACTCTATGAGCCATCGTGCCGATGTCGGAGTTGCCTCCCGAACCGGTGAAACGGTGGGATGGATTGTAATAATCGCCGATGGAGGTGACGTTGACGCCGCCGTATTTGTCAATCGCCGCACCGCCCAGGAAGCCCAGGGTGACATAACCCTGCTGGAGATAATACCCGAAGGTATCCACCAAACCGCCCAGGGTCGAACTCATGTTGGCTGCCCGCTGATCGCAGACGGACATGGGGACATGCATCGTCTTGCCGTCGCAGATGCCTGATTCATAGATCAGGGTGGCTTTCGGGGCGTTGGTGAAGTTTGCCGTCATAATCCCGACCATGGGCAGCCCGGTGCCTGCAAAGACGACGTCGTCGTTGTGCACCTCGTGGGCAATGGCGATCGCCATTAGTTCCGGCAGGATGAATTCTCCCGGCTTTGCTGGTGTATCGGGAATCTTATCGATAAGTTCCATCAATTCTTCCATTGATTTTGCCATATTTATTTTCCCCCCTTTCTATTTAGTAACCACTTCTTGCCACGGACAAGGGCATCTTCATCCGGGGTGCTGGTTTCTTGCCTCTCAGCATGCGGGTGCTGTAACCGGTACTTTCCGCCTTCAGATCGAGAAGCTTTTTGGCTCCCAACTTGACAAGGAACTCCTCCCAGCTTGCCGGGCCATATACCCATTCATCCAAAAACTTCTTGAGATCATCCGTGTTGCGCGAAGCCGCATCCATAAGTCTCATGAAGGGGGCGTCGTAGTCATAGTAGTAGGGTACCGAACTCGGGAAGGCGCCCCAGGGGCACTCCACGATGGCGTCAACAACGAAATAGGGGATCTGGTTTGCTTCCGGATACTTCCTCATCTCTGCCTCGGGAACGATTTCCTCGGCGATGATCACGACCTTATCGCAGGCAAAGGAGATTTCCTTGTCAATGGTGCCGACGCCGCGCCATTTGGCTGTCCCCTTGTCACCGGCCTGGGCGACA
>JALNVY010000360.1 GCA_023231165.1 Syntrophales bacterium
AATATCTCCGGTTTTTCAGCGGCAAACGCGGAAGCTGAACTTATCGATAGCATGAAAATAATCCCAAAGCAGAATGACGAAAAACAAAATAAACCCTTGAATCTAAACATATTTTCCCCGTTCATTTATCATTACCAACATGACGATACCGCAAGTGAGGTGGAGATGATTCCGCCTTTGGAACTCCCCCCGATATTATTGATGAAGATGGATAAGGAGGTGGCATCCACAAACCGGGACGCCTTGCCATGAACCTTTTTCTCTCACAAGGTGGGCCGCAGCAGCTTGGCTTTCATCAATGTCTTCACCGTGGATTGGGCGGCGGTGTGAGTTTCTCTTAACATCTCATGCTTGTCGATCGCTATGGTTGTCCCCGCCCAGACCTGTTTGGCGGCCTTTCCATCCCAGAGGCTAACCTCAAATCTTATGTTTTCCGAAGTGACGGGTGGTGATTTATCCGCATTTGAAAGGATCTCAAACAAATTATCCGCGCCGGGAGTGCGTATTGCTACCCAAGTCTTGAGCCATTGCGAAGTCTCGTTGTCGGCGATATTTTTGGCTTCGACGGTAATGACACCGTCGAAGCTTCCCTCCTGGATGACCTTCTCAACCAGGGATTTATTTCTCAGTGAATCGGCATCGGGAAGGTCGATGCTGCCGATGGCCGTATTCACACCTTGTTCAATAAACTGACCCATAAAGGCATTCTCGAAGGCTATCCGGGTGGAGCCGTTTTTTATCAGTCCGATCACGATGATCTTTTGAAACGCGGGACCAGAATATGCGACATCCTTCCGGGTTCCGGCCAGGGATTCATAGGAATTATTAATGACGGCTAAAGCAATCATACCGCAAGCACTTGTCAAACTACTGATGACAACGATAACCAATGCGAAGGCAAAACGCCTCCATACCGCTTTTTTCATTCCCCCCCTGCTCCCTTCGTTTGTATCCTGCCATGCTGCCAATGTAAGGGGACAGATTTAAATCCGTCCCCACTCAAGTTATCAATCCGATGTTTTATGTTTTCTATAATATTATGTTAATTCGTTGTCTCCTACATCATCTTGAAGGTGACGTCAATCAAGGTGATCAAAATTTATTAACCTCTTGACACCGAGTTTTTTATTGCCCATACTCTCGATCAATAAGGAGGGGAAATCGTCATGGGAAAAGAAGGTAGTCTCACTCTCACTGAATTTCTACAACCAACCGGATTTATTGACAGCAATTCATCAGCGGTCATCGCTTTTGCCAATCGGGTAACGGAAGGGGCAACCCTGGAAAAAGAAAAGGCTATTAAGCTTTACAACGCCGTCCGCGACGAGATTCAATACGATCCTTACCGGATCGAGTTTACCCCCGAAGCATTCCGGGCCAGTGTGATCATCGGCAAAGGCTACGGCTACTGCGTCGCCAAAGCCATTGTCCTGGCCGCTGCGGGTAGGGCGGCAGGTATCCCCAGTCGCCTGTGCTTCGCCGACGTCCGGAATCACCTCACGACGGAGCGGCTCAAGAAGGTCATGAAGACAGATCTTTTCATCTATCACGGCTATACGGAATTTTATCTCAATGGCCGCTGGCTCAAGGTCACCCCGACCTTCAACACTTCCCTGTGTGAACGCTTCCACGTCAAGCCCCTCGAATTCGACGGAGAAAACGACGCCATTTTCCATCCCTACGATGTGGACGGGCGCCGTCATATGGAATATGTGACGGATCACGGCTCCTTTGCCGACGTGCCATATGAAAAGATCGTCGAGATGTTCGAGACCCATTACGGGGGCTATTTTCAGAAAGACAAAAAGGATACCGCCGGGGCATTTGAGCGGGAAGCGGAAAACGGCCGGTGATCATGACGAGCAACAAAAATAAGGAGTATGGGTTATGAAGAAGAAAGTATTGGGATTAATTGTTTTTTGTGTGTTTCTTTTCGCCCTGGCCGCGCCAGGTATGGCGGCTTACAAGGCGGAGTACCGGATGAGCGTCGTAGTAGAACCTGCCAGCCCCTGGGGACAGGGGGCCCAGATGTTCGCCGATCTGGTAAAAAAGCGGACGGACGGACGAATTGTGATCAAACCTTACTTCCGCGGCCAGCTCTATGAAGGGAAACAGACCAACGAGTTCCTGCTCCTCCAACAGGGCGTCGCCGATTTTGCCCTCGGCTCGACAATAAACTGGTCCACAACGGTGAAAGAGTTGAACCTGTTTTCCCTCCCTTTCCTTTTCCACAATGAGTATCGGGCCGTTGACGCCCTGGAAACCGGTAAAGTCGGAAGAAAGATTTTTAATATTCTCAATGATAAAGGCGTCGTTGCCCTGGGTTGGGGGGAAAACGGCTTCCGGGAGATCACCAATAGCAAACGGGCAATTCACGCCCCTGAAGACCTGCAGGGCCTCAAGATCCGTGTCGCCGGAGCGCCAATCTTCATGGACATCTTCAAGTCCCTGGGGGCCGATCCGGTGGCCATGAACTGGGGAGAAGTCCTGAGCGCTCTCCAGTCGGGTATGGTGGAAGGCCAGGAAAATCCCGTCGCTTCC
>JALNVY010000361.1 GCA_023231165.1 Syntrophales bacterium
GGCAAAATATAATTGACCGCCACCATTGCCGTTTCGATGCCCACCTGTTTCTTAAGATCCTCGGAGGCACGCCAGGCTTCGATCATCGGTGTGTACTCGGGATACATGACAAAAACAAAGGAGCTCTTGTCGGGGTTGCGCATTTTTTCAATAACGTCGGCGTATTTGTTCTGGGTTGCCTCGGAGGTCTGCTTCGTCAGGGTCCCCAGATCTATAAAGCCCTTCCAGTCCGTCGGCAGCTCCAGCAACCGCAGGGTATGCCCCGTGGGAGCCGTATCGAAAACGGTGATGTCATAACCATCAGTTTCGAAATAGCTCATGAATCTTTCAAAGGCGGCCATCTCTTCGGCACAGGGAGAGTTCAGATCCTCCTCCACGGATCTTTTCGTTTCTTCGCTCTGATCCTTGACGGCTTCAAGAATCCGCTCCTTATACTCCTCCAGGGCCTGCCGCTGATCGATTCGCGCCGCGTAAAGGTTGTCCACACCGTTGATCTTCGTGGGCTCATGGTTGATCGCCTGGCCGAAGATGTCGTGGAGATGGGACGCCGGGTCCGTGGTCACGATGAGGGTCTTGTATCCCTGATCCGCCATGTACAGAGAGGTCATGCTGGCAATGGTGCTTTTGCCCACGCCGCCTTTTCCCGTAAAGAAAATGAACCGCTGGCCATTGGTTGGTTTCAGCATATCGTGGCAGTTTAGTTTCCGATAAGACTTCTGATTGAAGAAAACAGCGGACCTGCTTGGGGAAGATTTTATCCCTGTTTCGTCCTTTTTATCCTCATAAACAAAACGTCCCACGGCGTTCAGCAATTCCGGTCCCGACACTTCGCTGTCCTGCAGGGGATAATAGACCTTCTCCAGGCCAGGGAATTCAGTCTCGATCCGGGCAATAATCAGCTCCTCTCCCGCCTTTTTCTTGCGGAAGAAATCGTCCGTGCAGGCTTCCTCGGGAAGGAGCCCGTTTACGATGAGGAAACTGGTGGCGATCCCCAGCTTGGATAACTCTCCCGCGCTTCTTTTCGTTTCCAGAATGGAGGAGTTCTCGGGCTTCAGGACAAATACGAAGGACGTGCGGTTCCGATCCTGAAGATAGTTAATCGCCTTCTCGTACTTCACCTTGGCCGTCTGAAGGGACGCCCCCGGACCGATGCAGGTGGCAGCGCTTTGGTTTAATGTATCCGTCCAGCCGCCGGGAAGTTCCAGCAGACGGATGGTGTGTCCCGTGGGCGCCGTGTCGAAGACTACAACGTCATAGCCGGGATCGTCCATAAATTCGATAAACTTGTCGAAGGCGGCCACTTCTTCCACGCAGGGGCTGTTAAGCTGTTCCTTGATGATCTCAAGATTCTTTTCATCCAGGAGGTCCCGCAAGGGGCCGACGATTCTTTCCCGATATTCTTCCGATGCCGTGTCGGGATCGATCTCGATGGCATGGAGATTCTCTATATTCCGGATCAGCGTGACCTGATGGCCGATCGCCTGACCGAAGATATCCGACAGATTGGGAGCCGGATCGGTAGTCACGAGCAGGGTCTTATATCCTGCCTTCGCCAGCCACACCGCCGTAGCGCAGCTCATCGTGCTTTTTCCGACGCCGCCCTTGCCGCTAAAAAAAATGAACTTTACCTCTTTCCCGTTGGGGATGATCTGATGTTTAAGCATTTAAGGTCTCCTTATCCAGCAAGGCCTTGATCTGGTCATAGGTCATGTATTTTTGCCTGGCGACAATAGCACCATTCATGGTGGTGATGGGCAGAATGGACGGACCGTTTTCTTTCACCAGTTTGGCAATATCCGGGTTGGCAAAAAACAGCAGGCTGTTGAAAACCAGGCTGGCGCGCATGATCTTCAGGCTGTCGTTGTATTCGTTAGCCAGTCGTTTCAGCGTCTCATTGAACTCGATCAGTTCGCGGTCCGGTTCCGGGCCGCATACCCCTGTAGCGCAGCACATGGCACCTTCGTAAATTGTTAATTCCTGATTATTCATTTATTTTGCCTGCTTTCCGAAGATTTATCTTCATTGATATCATTCTTGCCGTTGACCTTATTGACAACCCGCTGCCAGTTGTCGCTTTTTACCCCATCCACGCACCGGTTGCCGTCCCGCAAAGATAACCTCATCTGCAAGCGGGCGGTCATTTCCAGAAAGGAATCTGCGGGAATCGTCGTCAGGGCCTGCAGTATATAGCCCTGAACCTGGTCCTGCGGTTTCGCCAGATCAAAGTAAACCCACCGTCCCTCTTTCTTTTCCTTAACCAGCTTAGCCCCTTTGAGGATCTTCAGATGCCGGGAAATATTGCAGTGGCTCTCCCCGATGGCGTCGGTGATTTCACAGACGCAAAGATCCCCCGGAACAGAATTAAGAAGCCAGATAATGGCAAGGCGAGTCTTGTCTCCCAACGCCTTAAATTGTTCGATATAGAGTTCCATGTTCCACTTTCATATATTCAAGTTTGTGAACATAATATAGACGAAAATGAAATTGTCAAGATTTTTTAGGAATAACTCCCAATCTGTTACTTCTTAA
>JALNVY010000362.1 GCA_023231165.1 Syntrophales bacterium
AGAAGGAACCATCAGCCGTGAAACACGTGGACACGTTTATTTGATCGGTGTCCACAGATCTTCCAAGATGAATGCCTTTACCTGGGATATGCTTCTCGATCTGTCCAAAGCCTTTGGCGAGTATGATCAGGATGCGAATTTGCGCTGCGCCGTTGTTTTCGCCGCAGGCAATCATTTTACCGCCGGCTTGGATCTGGGAGATGTAGCCCCTCATGTCGCTAAAGGAGAGCCCTTCATTAAGGAAGGGGAGATCGATCCCTTTGCCATCCATGGCCGGATGCTTTCCAAGCCGCTGATCATGGCTGTCCAGGGCCGCTGCTATACCCTCGGAACGGAACTTTCCCTCGCCGCCGATATCGTGGTTGCCGCATCGGACACACGCTTTGCCCAGTTGGAAGTGAAGCGCGGCATCTTTCCGTTCGGCGGAGCAACGATCCGCATGGCCAAGACGGCGGGCTGGGGAAACGCCATGCGTTATCTCCTGACGGGAGACGAATTCAACGTTGAAGACGCCTACCGCTTTGGCATCGTGCAGGAAATCACGGAACCGGGGAAGCAACTAGACCAGGCATTAATAATTGCGGAGAAGATTGCGGCCCAGGCGCCCCTGGCCGTACAGGCGACGCTGTCCCTGGCCAAGACGGCGACATATGAGGGCTTTACTGCCGGCGTCCGGGAGATCATGCCGAAACTCCTGAAAGTGATGCAGTCCGAAGACGCCGCCGAAGGGGTCATGTCCCTAATCGAGCGCCGCCAGGCGAACTTTAAGGGGAGATAGGCATCTTTCTGCCTCCATCCAGTCATGTAGATCGGCGAGGGAACGTCGTGCGTACTCTTTGCCCCGCTCTCTTTTCTTAATCTTTATCTCCAAAGGGCGAAAAATGCCGTGATTGATATTCATGGGCTGAAATTCCTTCTTCGCCGGCGTGGTGATAAAGCGGATCAGAGCTCCCAGGGCCGTAGTATCCGGCGGCGACAGCAGATCCTTCTCTTCGAGAAGGTGTGAGATGCTGAGACCGCAAAAAAGTCCCATGGCGGCGGATTCCACATACCCCTCCACGCCCGCCAGTTGACCGGCAAAGAATAACCATGGATGTGTAAGAAGTTGCAGTCGTTCATTGAGCAGGGCAGGGGAATGGATGAATGTATTACGGTGAATGCTTCCATAGCGGGCAAATTCCGCATTTTCCAGTCCCGGTATCATTCTAAAAATACGACGCTGTTCCGGCCAGGTTAATTTGGTCTGGAAACCGACCATATTGAGCAGGGTTCCGGACTGGTTCTCCTTACGTAGTTGGACCACGGCATGAGGTTGCCGTCCGGTCCGCGGGTCCGTCAGGCCGACAGGTTTCATGGGACCAAAAAGCAGGGTTAGGTCGCCACGTTCTGCCAGGATTTCTATGGGAAGACAGCCTTCAAAATAGCGAGGTTTTTCGAAGTCCCGGAGGGAGATCTTGTCGGCGTTGAGCACCGCCTCCCGAAAGGAGGTATAAGTTGGTTCATCGAGGGGACAATTGAGGTAATCTCCGTCTCCTTCCTGATAGCGGGACGCCCAGAATGTCTTGGCTGCGTCGATGGAATCGGCGGTCACAATCGGCGATATGGCGTCATAAAAGTAGAGGTAGTCGCTGCCGGTAAGACTCTGGATCTCCTTGGCCAAAGCGTCGGATGTGAGGGGGCCGGTTGCGATCACGACCGGGCCGGACCGGGGGATTTCCTCAACCTCCTGATGGACCAGCCGAAAGCGTTCGCCGAAGCTCAACAGTTTATCCTGGATGTATTCCGAAAACCGACGGCGGTCCACAGCCAGCGACTTGCCAGCCGGTACCGTGGTTTTGTCCGCCCCTTCCACAAAGAGCGATCCCAGACAGCGCATCTCCTGTTTCAGGAGACCTACAGCGCTTTCCAGGGCATTGGAGCGCAGGGAATTGCTACAGACCAGTTCGGAAAGGAGGGGTGAGGTATGGGCCGGGGAAAAGCGTTCCGGTTTCATCTCATACATAGTCACGCGGCAACCCCGGTTCAGCATTTGCCAGGCTGCTTCACACCCGGCAAGCCCGCCGCCGATGACGGTTACCTCGCTATCAACCCTCATTTTTCGTCAGGTCGGCCTTGTAACGACAATCCTTGCGAAGGCACTGTTTTACCTCCCCGGCTTTGGTTCGTTTTTCCACAAGAAAGGGGGCGCCGCATTGTGGACAGGGCTCCGGCAGAGGGCGATACCACATGGCGAATTTACAGGTTGGGTATTTGGTGCATCCAAAGAATGTTTTACCGGTTTTCGCACGCCTTTCGGAAAGAAATCCGGTACAGCCTTCTTCCGGACAGGGGACGCCAAGGTGAATGTTGACAATGGCCTTGCATTCCGGATAGCCAGTGCAACCGAGGAACTTTCCAAAACGTCCCTCCTTCTGGGCCATGGGTTTCCCGCATTTTTCGCAGAGGGTGTCAGTGATAATCACCTCCGCTTTCGGACGGTCGCTTCCATCACCCGCAATAATTTTAACCGTGTTTTTACAC
>JALNVY010000363.1 GCA_023231165.1 Syntrophales bacterium
CTTCCGGGACTTCTCCATCGCCCTGCCACCCCTCAATCAGACCCTGGCCCGGCGGCTTATGGAAGAGACGAAGGTTTACACCATGCTCCAGGGCTATCGGGGCAAGGCGCCGGCGGATCTGGGCCAGCTTGAAAGCATCATCGTCAGTTTTTCAAATCTTATCGTGGACTTTCCCGAGATTCTCGCCATCGACATGAACCCCGTCGCGGTGAGCAATGGTTACGCCCAGGCCCTGGATGTCAGGATCATCCTGGACCGGGAAAAGATCGATAATACGACTCCCTATCCCCACCTCCTCGTCACCCCCTATCCCACCCGCTACGTTGTCCGCTGGCAGCTTACGGACGGCCGGGACGTCGTTTTGCGGCCTATCCGGCCTGAGGACGAGCCCCTGGAACATGAGATGTTTACCTCTCTTTCGGCAGAAACCCTGCGGGAGCGGTTCTACCAGACCATAAAAACGATCACCCATGAAATGCACGTCCGTTTCTGCAATATTGATTACGACCGGGAGATGGTGATGGTCGCCGAGATCAGGGAAAACGACGAGCGGCGCCTCATCGGCATGGGGGGCTTCAATATCGAGGCGGACTTCAAAAAGTGTGAATTCTCCATCCTTGTCCACGACGATTTTCAGGGCCAGGGCCTGGCTTATAAACTGCTCGACATCCTCATCGGCATCGCCGACGAGAAAGGCCTGGAGGAGTTTTACGGCTATATTCAACCGTCGAACCGGAAGATGGTCCGCCTCTGTGAGAAGCTCGGCATGATTCCCGAAAAGACGCCCGATGATCTGACCCGGGTGAGCCTGCGGTTACGGTGAGAGGTAGATAAAGGCAATGAAAAAAAAGACGCCCAGCCAGGATATGACACCGGGTCCGCTGTCCCATAATCCCTTTGAGGGGATCAAGGGGCTACTCAAGGATAGGCAGGTAGTGACTTCCCCTCAGCAACAGCTTCAGTCTCTCCGGAAAACAGTGTTGCGTAAAGGAGGCGCCGCTGCAACCGTGACGAAACCGGAGGAGGAGAGGGGAATTTTTCTCGAGGCCATGCAGGATGTTGCCCCCATGATAAAGGGAAGGGAACGGGAAATCCTGCGGGATATCCCAAGCGGGCCCTTTCCAGGGGCGCCGCCGGTGGACGAAAACCGGGAAGCCCTGGAACAACTGACCAAGCTGGTGACCACGGGAGAAGGTTTTATCCTTTCTCTTACCCCGGAGTATATCGAGGGCACGGGATACAACATCCATTCCGAGTATGCCCGGCGCCTCCATGCCGGGGATTTTTCCATCCAGGCTCACATCGACCTGCACGGGTTGACAGTTGTCGAGGCCAGAGAGATCTTCGACGGATTTATGAAGGAGGCCATCATGACGGGGAAAACGGGGGTGCTGATCATTCATGGCCGGGGGCTGTCTTCTCCCGCTGAGCCGGTCCTGAAAAATAAGGTTATCGAATGGCTGACCAGCGGCGTTTGGCGCAAGCGGATCTTTGCCTATGCAAGCGCCCGTTCCTGCGACGGCGGGACGGGCGCCACCTACGTGCTGTTCAGGCCCCGCGCCCGGTAAAAACATGCATGAAGACTGCGTAAAAAACCATCTGCCTTGTTATTCGTCGAGGGTCTTTTCTCATGAGCGTGATTAAGCGGCTTCAGCGTCTGACGGGAGAAACGGCAGTTTCCCCCGGAGAGGTTCATGTTCCCGGCGGGAGCGGGCCGCCCCCGGGCGAATCCGGCCGGGCCGCAGAACTTAGTGACTTGCGGAAGCGGATCGACGCCGTTCTTTTCCGTCGCCCCGAAAGCCGGGGGGAGACGTCCCCTTCTTCGTTCCGTGGACCGTCACGCCGCCTGGAGGAATGCGTTTCCGGAGGGGAGATTACGACGACGGCCGGCCATTTTTTCTGCGCCGAGAGCGTGTGGGGCGTCTCCCACCATCACGGCTGCCGCTGTATCGGTGATCTCTCTCCCCTGGACATGACCGGTGTCTCCACGCTGGCCAATGACGGCGCACTGGCCGGTCTCGACTATACCCGGGGAGTCTTTCTGGATACGGAGACGACGGGCCTGTCCGGCGGTACTGGGACGGTGGCCTTCCTCATCGGTATGGGCTGGTTCGAAGGGTCGCGTTTTGTCATGAAACAGCTCTTTATGAGAGACTATTCCGAGGAGCGGGCGGCCCTGATGTTTCTGCGGGAGCTGGTTCAAGACCGGCAGTTCCTCGTTACCTTCAATGGCAAAGCCTTCGATGTCAACCTCCTGACGGCGCGTTTCATCCTGAACCGCCTCGCCGACCCACTGGCGGGTCTGCCCCATCTCGATCTCCTCCACCCCGCCCGCCGGCTCCTCCGGCATCGTCTCGACAATGTCCGCCTCGGCACTATCGAAGGGGCCGTATTAGCCTTGGAGCGGGAGGGAGACATCCCGGGATATGAGATTCCCCAGCGCTATTTCGACTGGCTGAAACGCCGGGATGGCCGGCTGATGGCGGACGTATTCCTCCATAACCGCCTCGA